>JAFTBA010000038.1 GCA_017458545.1 Synergistaceae bacterium
AATATTTTTTTTATGGGACGGTTAATCACTTGTTGAAGTCTCCGTTAATTGTTATGGTGTTTTTTTTCGGGATTATAACACGCAGTTAATCGCGCAGTTTCAGGACAGCATAAATATCAGAGAGTGCATTTCTGAGAGTAGGGTAATGTCTTATGTTCATCAGCACAAACAAAGCTGTTGTCAACGGGTTACGTTTAGCGAGAATTTTTTTGCGCTTCTCAAGAAAATTTATCTGGTTTCTGATGACCTTCTGATTTTCGGGAGGTATCTTGAGTCCTTCTGAGGCGTTAAGGAATCGTGTATACATATCTATGTCAATATCAGCACCTGCGATTCTCAGACTGACTGAGGGCGGTGTTCTGTTGAACTGGTTAGTAGCGTTAGAACCGTGCCTCCTGTAGAGTATGAGCTGACGGTTAATGAGATAGAGTCCGTCAGAAACAACAGCATATTTCCAGAGCATTGAGTCGTGTAAACGTTCAGGAATATCCATGACGCTGAACCTTGAGAGAATTTCGCGCCTGAAACAGAAAGTACATCCCGGTCTCAGGTTACCGAGCCAGTATTGTTTGAGTCTCATGGGTATAATTTCACCGTCATCCCTGTTAATGCTGCTGACTTTTGCGTTAATCTTTTCGTCGTCATGAAAAGGGATATAGTTTGAGACTAACAGCAAAATTTCAGGATGTTCATTCATAGCTTTAACCATCACCGAAATTTTATCGTCAACCCAAATATCATCCTGATCACACGTGAATATATAATCACCTGTTGCTTTCATGAGAGCGTTACGGAAATTACTGTTCACTCCTAAATTCTCAGTGTTACGGTGAACAGTCCAGCCGTGAAGATTATGGTTGTCAATATATTTCCTGCACAGTTCAAACGTTCCGTCAGTTGAACAGTCGTCAGCAATAATCACTTCGTCAGGTTTCATGGTCTGTTCAAAAATTGAGTCTAACTGTTCGCGTATATATTTAGCTCCGTTGTAAGAGGCAATAACAATTGAGATACGCGGTGTTGTTGAAGGGGAAATCATTATGTGATTAGTCAAGTCCTTTCTTTATAGGGCAGTATGATATTATCTTTAATTAAATCGATTATAACATTCCGCAAGGGAGGCAGTTAAAAACAGTATGAAGAATATAGCCTTTATAGGTGCAGGGAGAATGGGTAAACCTATGATACGCAATTTAATCAAATTAGGATTTAATGTTGACGTATTTGCCCGTTCAATAATGAAAGTCTATGACCTTATAGCCATAGGCGCAAAATATCACAGTTCCGTAAACGACTGTGCTAAAAATTCCGATGTTGCTATAACAATGCTTGGTTTCCCTAAAGATGTTGAGGAAGTATATTTTGCTTCTGGAGGACTGCTCGACAGCATGAAGGAAGACACTTACATAATAGACATGACGACTACAAGTCCAACGCTGGCAAAAATGATTCACGATGAGTCGGCAAAAAGAGGTATTCACTTTCTCGATGCTCCTGTTACGGGAGGCGTTAAAGGTGCTAGAGATGCTTCGCTCTCAATAATGGCAGGAGGAAATGAAGAGGATTACCGTGCATGTTTGCCATTGTTCCGCGCGTTAGGCACTAACATTAACTACATGGGCGGTGCAGGAATGGGTCAGCATACTAAGCTCGCTAATCAAATCATAATCGCAGGCACTATAGCAGGAGTTTGTGAGGCCATGACTTACGCGCGCGCAGAAGGAATTGACATGTCAAAATTTCTCCGGGCTGTTTCAACAGGCGGTGCAGGTTCAAAACAGTTAGACACAGCAGGGCCTAAGATACTCGACCGCGATTTCACGCCCGGTTTCAGCGTCAAGCATTTCGTGAAGGATATGATACTTGCTGCTGATGAGGCGCAGAAAGAGAATCTAAATCTTGATGTACTGCTTACTGTTCTGAGTCATTACAGGGATTTGGAGGACAGCGGATTTTCCGAGAACGGTACACAGACGTTAATCAAATATTACGGAGGCTAATGAACAAAATCATGAAACATGTTGCAGTATTATGCGGAGGAGACGGAAGAGAACGTGAAGTTTCACTCAGGAGCGGTAAAGCTGTTGCCGATGCCCTTAACGAAGCAGGATTCAGGGCTGTGATGATTGACCTTCTGAGGCTTGAAGATGCCGATTGCGTTAAAGGTTACGAGGGAGCATTCATAGCGATGCACGGTGATTGGGGCGAAGGCGGTCAGCTTCAGGCAAAACTTGCTGAACTCGGAGTGCCTTATACAGGGTCAGACCCTCACGCGAGTGCATTGGCTATGGACAAATGGGAGGCTCAGAGATTTTTTGAACGCGCAGGAATCCCCGTACCCAAATCAATATTTATTCCCAAAAATTATGATGATGTAGTCCGCAAATTAGGCAGTGACATTGTCGTTAAACCCTGTTCAGGAGGTTCAACGGTAGGCGTTTCGATAATACACGGTTTAACCCCTCAGAACCTTAACGAAGCCCTTGAACTTGCGCGTGAAAGCTATGCAGGTGAGGTAATGGCCGAAGAGTACATAGCAGGCCGCGAAATTACCTGTGCAGTTTGGGAGAAGAACGCTGACGGAAAAGCTGAGGCGTTACCGGTCATAGAGATTAAGCCTCACGAGGGCTACTACGATTACTCGAACAAGTACACTTCAGGTGCAACCGAATATATAGTTCCTGCCGAAATACCCGATGATATTGCCGCTATGATTGGTGATTACGCTGTCAAAGCTCATGAGGCGTTAGGGTGCAGGGCATACAGCAGATCTGATTTCAGGTTAACGCCCGAAGGCAAAGCATATATTCTCGAAGTCAACACTGCTCCGGGAATGACTGCAACGAGTCTCGTTCCCAAAGCTGCGAGAGCTATAGGAGTAAGCATGTCCGATTTCGTCAAAACTATTATGAACATGGCCAAAGTATAACGCTGACTGATATAATTAATTCATTACCCCGAATATTTTTTTAAGGAGGACAAAAATTTTTGGATTACGCAAAGGAATCATTAAGGCTTCACGGACAGTGGAAAGGTAAAATTGAAGTCATCGCTACCGTTCCCGTCAAAACAAAAGAGGACTTATCGCTGGCCTATACACCCGGTGTTGCAGAACCGTGCCTCGCTATTCAGAAGGACATCAGCAAAAGCTATGACCTAACGCGCCGTCATAACCTGTGCTTAGTAGTTACTGACGGAAGCGCAGTACTCGGACTCGGTGACATAGGCCCTGAGGCGGGTATGCCCGTTATGGAGGGCAAATGCGTACTCTTCAAGGCATTCGGCGGAGTCGATGCTTTCCCTCTCTGTGTAAAAACTAAAGATGTCGATGAGTTCGTTGAGACAGTCTACAACATCTCAGGCTCATTCGGAGGCATTAACCTTGAGGACATAGCAGCACCGAGATGTTTCGAGATTGAACGCAAACTCAAGGAGAAGTGCGACATTCCTATTTTCCATGACGACCAGCACGGCACAGCAGTTATCACCCTCGCAGGACTCATTAACGCCCTCAAAGTCGTAGGCAAAGCCATACGCAGCATCAAAGTTGCCGTTAACGGTGCAGGTGCAGCGGCAATAGCCGTAACTAAGCTGCTTATTTCCGCAGGTCTCAGGAACGTTACACTCTGCGACCGTACAGGCATAATCTTCCAAGGCCGCGAA
>JAFTBA010000224.1 GCA_017458545.1 Synergistaceae bacterium
CAGAAAAAATAACGTTCACAAAATTTTAATAGCAGTTAATAGTTTGACAGAAAATTTTGACGGTGCTATATTCCGTAAAATTTTGCACAAAATTGAAAGAAGGCATCATTTTTCAATGAACGGTTTAACTCTCGTCGGCATCGCCGTAATAGTCTTAGTCCTCGCTTACCTCCTCTACGGCAGATGGCTCGTCAAAACTTGGGGCATTAACCCCTCCGCTAAAACTCCTGCTTACCGCTTCGAAGACGGTCAGGATTATGTACCTGCCTCCCGTTTCACAGTGTTCTCCCATCAGTTCAACTCAATCACAGGCGCAGGACCAGTAACCGGTCCCATAATCGCTGCTATGTTCGGCTGGCTTCCCGCGTTCTTATGGCTCTTAGTCGGAGGCGTGTTCTTCGGAGCTGTTCAGGACTTCACAGCACTCTATGCCTCCGTCAAAAACGACGGCAAATCTATGGGACTCATCATTGAACGCTACATCGGCAAAACCGGACGCAAATTATTCCTCATGTTCTGCTGGCTGTTCACTCTGTTAGTCATCGCGGCATTCGCTGACATTCTCGCAGGCACTTTCAACGGTTTCGCTAAGGACGGTTCTCAGAACGTTCCCGGAGCTTCGGCTGCCTCTATCTCAATGATTTACATCTTCGCTGCTATGCTCTTCGGAATCTTCATGAGGTTCGCAAAAACTAGCGAGCTGTCAAAATTCATCGTAGGCGTTGTCCTCGTCATCGCTATGCTCTGGGCCGGTATCGCAAATCCCATGTACTACAACGCTCAGACATGGAGATATGTTGTTTTCGCGTACTGCTTCATCGCTTCAGTGTTACCCATGTGGCTGCTTAAACACCCCAGAGATTACCTGAGCGTTTTCCTGTTACTGGGAATGATTTTCGGCGGTGCCGTCGGAATAATCATAGCTAATCCAGAAATCAAAATGCCCATGTTCGCAGGATGGTCTGTCAAAAATCAGCCGTTGTTCCCTATACTGTTCATCACTATTGCCTGCGGTGCAGTATCAGGATTTCACAGCCTCGTATCATCAGGCACTTCGTCAAAATCAATCTCCAATGAGACCGATATGCTCCCTGTAGGTTACGGGGCAATGCTCGTTGAAACTTTACTGGGAGTCGTTGCTCTGGTAATAGCATGTTCGGCATCACAGGGAGGCGGTTTGCCTACAGGTACACCGTTCCAGATTTTCGGGAACGCTGTGGGAGGCTTCTTCACAATGTTCGGACTTCCTGCTGAGATTTCAACGTGCGTGATAATGATGTGCGTTTCGGCACTGGCTATGACAACGATTGACGCTGTAACCCGAATCGGCAGAATGTCATTACAGGAATTATTCGCACCGTCAGAAGGCGAAAAGGCAGGAGTACTCGTGAAATTCATCACGAACACTTACGTCTCAACAGCAATAACCCTCGTACTGGCTTATGCTCTCTGCCTTGCAGGTTACGCAAGCATTTGGCCGCTGTTCGGTGCAGCCAATCAGCTTTTGTCGGCACTAGTTCTTACGGCACTCGCAGTATTCCTGAGAGTTACTGAGCGCAAAGGGTGGATGCTCTATGTACCGATGACGTTCATGTTCGTGGTAACAATGAGCGCGTTAGTCATAAGCGTATACAATATCGTCCTCAAGCTCGGCGCAGGTAACTTTGTGTTTATGGTTGACGGGCTGCAGCTGATAATAGCGGTTGCATTGATGACGCTTGCGGTTATGGTAGTGTCAAACTGCTGGAAGGAATTATTCACGGCCAAAGTCAGAAAGGACATGGCCACAGCTCACTAAGTGTAATATAATGCCCTCCCGAAAGTTAAAGGGAGGGTAATTTTTTTTGCTATGAAGAGAATACTTATAACAGGTTCACACAGTTACACAGGTAACGCACTCGCCGAATATTTATCGTCATGGCCGGAGAAATATCACACTGAGACAATAAGCCTCCGCAATGACTCGTGGAAGTCCGAGAGTGTCGGAGGTTTCGACACTGTTATACACACTGCAGGGATCGCGCATGACAGTACGCGGAACAGCGATAAGGATTTATATTACCGTGTTAATTCCGAACTGACCTTTGAAACAGCAAGAAAGGCACTTAATGACGGAGTGAGTCAGTTTATCTTCATGAGTTCGTCAATCGTTTACGGCAAATCAGCCCCAATCGGCAAAACTAAAATCATTACCCGTGATACTCCCGTTAATCCTGAGAGTTATTACGGCGAAAGCAAGGTTAAGGCTGAAGAAATGTTGAGGACGCTTGAAGCTGACGGCCTGAAAGTGTGTATATTGAGGTGTCCTATGATTTACGGCAAGGGGTGCAGGGGGAATTATCCTGTACTGTCGAAAATCGCAAGGAGGCTTCCTGTTTTCCCGAAAGTACATAATGAACGGTCAATGTTATACGTGAAGAACTTTGCTGAGTTCGCGCGGTTAATGATTGAGAATAAGGAACGGGGAATTTTTTGGCCTCAAAACGCCGAGTACTCCGACACTTCGGAAATGGTCAGAATGATAGCTGA
>JAFTBA010000225.1 GCA_017458545.1 Synergistaceae bacterium
CTTTAGTCGGCTCATCGAGGATAATCATCTTCGGGTTAGCGGCGAGCTGTTTAGCTACGACGACCTTCTGCTGATTTCCTCCTGATAATGCGCCGGTTAGAGTGTCAGTGTCAGGAGCTTTGATTGCGAGGAGGTCTTTCATTCCGTCAGAGAGCTGGCGTTCTTTCGACTTGCTGATGAAGATACCGTTCTGGCATTCTTTGGCCATGACGGGCAGCGAGATGTTGTGATTGATTGACCACTGCAATAATAATCCGTCTTTCTGCCTGTCTTCGGGAAGGTAGCCGAGTCCTTTAGCCATCATCTGAGTCGGAGTATGGCTATGAATTTCCTCGCCTCTGAAAATAATTTTGCCTGAGTCGGGCTGATGAACTCCGAAAACTGACTCCATGACCTCAGTGCGTCCTGCACCTACGAGTCCCGTTAAGCCCACGATTTCGCCTGCCTTAACGTTGATATTAACGTCCCTGAAAAATCCCGTTCGGCTCAAATTCTCAAGCCTCAGTAATTCCTCACCTGTTTCAGTTTCTTTCTTTGGGTATAACTGGTTGATGTCTCTTCCGACCATCTGATGAATCAGGAATGACTGTTCAACTTCGTGAAGATTCCAAGTTCCTATATACTGAGCGTCCCTGAAAACCGTTACTCTTTCGGCGAGTCCGTAAATGTCCTCGAAACGGTGTGAGATGAGAATGATACCTGTACCGTTATCCCTGAGCCTCAATGCAATCTTGTAGAGTGCTTCGGCCTCACGCTGTGATAACGCTGCTGTAGGTTCGTCCATGATGAGAATCTTAGCGTTCATTGAGAGGGCTTTAGCGATTTCGACTAACTGCTGTTGAGCAACTGAGAGTGAACCTACTGAAACTGTAGGGCTGAAATCAGCGTCAACAGCTTCAAGTAATTTTTTAGCTTCACGGTTCATTTTGCCCCAGTCGATGAACGGCCCTATCTTATACTCATGACCTGCGAAAATGTTTTCGGCAACGCTCAGATCGGGGTAACTTGCTGCGTGCTGATAGATAGCTGCGATACCGCGTTCCTGAGCGATTATAGGGTCGGACATTACGACGCGCTCGCCGTTGAGAATAATCTCGCCTCCGTCAGGCTGATGAGCACCAGTTATGACTTTGATGAAGGTTGATTTGCCTGCACCGTTTTCACCAGCAAGGGCGTGAATCTCTCCTGCTTTGAGGTTGAAATGAACGTTATCAAGTGCCTTAACACCGGGAAATATTTTAGTGATACCGTTCAATTCGAGTATGTATTCCGACAAAACTCAAGTGCCTCCTTTCAGAGCAATAACCCCCTTGTTGAAGGGGGCATTGTTGTTTTACATCATTGAACGGTAGAGGGCTTTAATTTCCTCAACATTCGTATCTCTGGGGTTGCCGGGGCAGCACGCGTCAGCAAATGCCGAATCGCTGAGGAACTGTACATCTTCTTCTTTGAGAATGCCTTTGAGGTCAGCAGGTATCCCAACGTCAGCAGAAAGTTTCTTCACTGCGTCAATAGTAGCCTTGCACGCTTCTTCATCGGTCATGTCTCCTATACCTTCAACGCCCATAGCTTTGCCGACAGCCCTGTAGCGTAAACCTGCTGCAGGAGCGTTGTATTCGAGGCCGTAAGGCAGAATGATTGCACATGCTACGCCGTGAGGAGTGTCGTAAAGTGCGCTTAATCCGTGAGCCATGCTGTGAACGATTCCGAGTCCTACGTTCGAGAAGCCCATACCTGCAATGTACTGACCGAGTGCCATACCCTCACGGCCTTCGGGAGTTCCTTCGACTGCTCCGCGTAAACTGTGGCTGATGAGTTCGATTGCTTTGAGGTGGAACATGTCGGAGATCTCGCAGTGTCCTTTAGTGATGTAGACTTCTATTGCGAGAGTGAGTGCGTCCATTCCTGTTGAAGCGGTGAGTCCTTTGGGCATTGAGGACATCATATCGGGGTCAACAACAGCTATCTCAGGAATGTCATTAGTGTCAACGCAGACGAATTTGCGTTTCTTCTCAACGTCAGTGATAACGTAATTGATAGTAACTTCAGCGGCTGTACCTGCTGTTGTGGGTACTGCGATCGTGAAAACTGCGTGAGCTTTCGTAGGAGCGACTCCCTCAAGCGAACGGACATCAGCGAACTCGGGGTTGTTGATGATGATTCCGACAGCCTTAGCCGTGTCCATTGCAGAGCCTCCGCCGATAGCAACGATTGAGTCGGCGTTAGCTTTTTTGAAAGCAGCTACACCGTTCTGAACGTTCTCGATTGTGGGATTGGGTTTGATGTCGCTGTAGACTTCGTAAGCGATTCCTGCTTTGTCGAGGAGGTCAGTAACTTTCTTGCTGACCCCGAACTTAACGAGGCTTGCGTCAGTGCAGACAAAAACTTTTTTCTTTCCGCGGGCTTTGAGGTCATTGGGAATGTTCTCAATCGCTCCTTTTCCGTGATATGAAATGTTGTTGAGTACTATACGGCTTGCCATAATAAAAATGACTCCTCCTTAAAATTTTTGGTGTTTTTAGTGTTTAACGGCCAAAGGTCTTTTCTGACCCCTGACCCCTAATCCCTATACCCTAACTCAAATATCCTTCTCTTGCTTTGACGTTAAATCTGCCTTCGAGAAGGTGCATTTGCTCATCAGTAATAGTGTTGACTAACGGAAGGTGAGCAATCTTCATGTAAATCTCAGCAGCTTTCTCGGCAGTCTCAATCAATCCGAATGCCTCGTCCAAATCAACCCCTGCTCCATACAACCCGTGCTGCGCCCAGACAACGAGCCTTGCGGTCTTCATTTTTTCGGCAGTAGCTTCGCCTATTTCGTTAGTTCCGCAGAGCATCCAGGGAAGTACGTTTACTCCGTCAGGGAAGACCACTATGCACTCTGTGCACATCTGCCAGAGAGTCCGGGTAAATGCTTTCTCATCGAGTGAGTGTACATAAGTCATTGCGAGCAGGTTAGTGGGGTGGCAGTGCATGACGACTCTGTTAGAGGGGTTGACGGTTAAACGTGTTGCATGGCTCATCATGTGAGCAGGAAATTCGCTGGTGAATTTACCGCCGTCAGTGAACCCCCATAATAATTGCGCGTTCTCTCCTCCGTCAACAATTTTAACCAGTCCGAGATTAACATCAGGTGCATACTGAACGTTCTTGAAGTATTTTCCCGTTCCCGTAACAAGAAAATATTTGCCCTCAAGCGACGGTGCTTTGAACCCTGTCGGTATTGTCCTCAATACGCGCTTAACATCTCCGTATTCAGCGACTTCGGACTCTTCGAGCATTAATGAAATGTTGCCTCCGTTGCGTTCGTCCCAGCCGTGATTGTACATGTTTGTGCATGTGCGTATCATTTCGACGAGGAACGGTGCTGTCAAAATATCTTTCATGTTTATCTCATTAGCCTCTCTTGCTGAGAACTTCGCTCTCGTACTTCTCAACTTTGCCGAACCATTCGCGGTCTAAAGGTTTACCGCATACACCGCAGTATTCATCCCAGACATCACCGAACGGCATAGTCTTTAACTCCTCCTGAGCAACAAGAAGTTTGCTGAACTGTCCTTTATCCTGCATGGCTTTGAGTTCATCATTGGGCTGTAAAAGTGCAAACAACAATGCTTTCTGAGCGTTCCTGTAACCCGTAGCCCAAGCAGCTATTCTGTTGATTGAAGCGTCAAAGTAATCGAGTGCTATGTGAACACGTCCGTCAAGCCCTCCGCACCTGACTATTTCGCGTGCAATCTCCTTCATCTCATCGTCAAACAGTACAACATGATCCGAATCCCATCTTACAGGGCGCGTAACATGCAGAGCAATCTCAGGGAAGAACGCCAGCAGTGCAGGTATCTTATCGCTGACTACTTCAGTGGGGTGGTAATGGCCGTTGTCCATCAGGGGAATGCACTTGCCCATGTTGAGGGCTGCGTAACTCAGTGCAAATTCTGCGCTGCCTACTGTGTAAGCCTCAACGCCTATTCCGAAAACTTTGCTCTCAACGCAGGGTTTAACCTTGTTGAAATCGTAAGGCTCACTCAATATTGCGTCTATAGATTCGCGGTATCTTTTTCTCGGTCCTATCCTGTCGGCAGGAATATCCTTGAAGCCGTCGCCTGTCCAAATATTCATTACGCATGTCTGTCCTAATTCTTCGGCTAGGTAAGTACTGATTCTGATACATGCTTTGCCGTGTTCAATCCAGAATTTGCGTGTGTCATCGTTTGGTGATGAGAGGGTTAAAGGGTCGCACTTTGGGTGAGAGAAGAATGTGGGGTTGAAATCGCAGCCTAATCCCCTGTCCTTGCAGAACTTTGCCCATTTAGCGAAATGCTTGGGTTCGAGCTTGTCCCTGTCGGCCCATTCTGTTCCGTCAAAAATAGCATAGCTCGCGTGAAGATTCATCTTCGGTGTTCCGGGAATGAGGCTCATAACCTCATCAAGGTCTGCCATCAGCTCATCGGGAGTTCTGGCCCTGCCGGGATAATTCCCTGTTGTCTGAATGCCTCCCGTCAAAGGCTTGCTTGGGTCAGTGTCGAAACCCCTCACATCATCTCCCTGCCAGCAGTGTAACGAAACAGGTACGTCCTTCAGCTTTTTGATTGCAGCGTCAGTATCAACGCCCAATGCAGAATATTTTTTCTTTGCGTCAGTGTAACTCATAGTTAGTTTACCGCCTCCATTTGTATTTTGAGATTGCCCAACGCTGTTGCTTCGATAGGAAGGGCAATAACTTTCTTTCCCGTAGCTTCCTCAGTAAGTCTGTTGAGGTAAGCGTTCTTAGCTCCTCCGCCTACTATGTAAATGCTGCTGTACCTTCTTCCGGTAACGTCCTGTATCTCGTCAACAGCATGTTTATACGTCATTGCCAGTGAACGGTATGCACACCTGAAATAACCTGCTGTTGTTGAAGGCGAATGCCTGAGATTTTCATCGAATGCGCGTTTCATGCTTTCAGGTGCTAAGAACGCATTATCGTTAGCATCAACAAGACCGTCAAAATTATCTGCTTCAGCCTCAGCTACAATTTCACTGAAATCTTTACCAGGGCATAATTCATCACGTAACCTGTTGACCAGCCACATACCCATTATGTTCCTGAGATAACGTATGTAATGAACACCGCCCTCATTCGTGAAGTTTGAGGCCATGCTGTTGATAGTGGTTACCGGGTGATTGAGTTTAACGCCGAGAAGACTCCAAGTTCCTGAAGA
>JAFTBA010000226.1 GCA_017458545.1 Synergistaceae bacterium
GAGCCGTCGAATTGCCAGGTGTTATGCAGACAGTGCAACAGGAAAATAGGGAAGTAATTAAAAGATAAGTATTTTAATTTGAGAACTATGGCAATCTGGTATAAAATTCATCTGTCTATTCATGAGGAGGCAAAAAATTTATGAGTGATTGTATTTTCTGCAAGATAGCCAACGGAGAAATACCGTCCGATTTTGTTTACGAGGACGATAATTTTGTTGCATTCCGTGATGTTAACCCGCAGGCACCCGTTCATATTCTTGTTATTCCCAAGAAGCATTACGCCTCCTCCGCAGCTGTCAGTGATAATTCAGTGTGGAGCGGCTTAATGAGCAGTGCCGTAAAAATTGCCCGTGATTTAGGTCTCGAAAAGAACGGTTACCGTATGGTCATCAATACAGGAGAGCAGGGCGGGCAGTCAGTACCTCACCTTCACCTGCACCTGCTGGCAGGACGTAATCTCGGTTGGCCTCCCGGCTAACCGGGTTTCCATGCTGTAAGAGAATCCCGAAGGGAGGGAATGTTAATCATGACTACTGTTGTACGTAAGGACGGCGAGCAGATCGAGGATACCCTGAAAAGATTCAGGCGTGAAGTTGCCAGAGTAGGGACACTGAGAGAAGCGCGCAGACGTGAACATTACGAGAAGCCCAGCGATGCGAAGAAGATTAAGCGCGCGGAAGCTGCCCGTAAAAGAAAATCAATGCGCCGCAGGAATCCGGGCTAAGTAAGATTTTTTGACGGTTACGGGGGCTGAAACATGCTCCCGTTTTTGTTTTGAGACTACAGGAGGAACGATAAAGATGTTGACACAGGATATAACACATGATTTGACTCAGGCCATGAAGGCGCGCGAAGAGCCTAAACTTTCGACGTTGAGAATGCTCAAGGCCGAACTGCAGAAGTTACAGGCCGATAAGGGCAAAGGAGCAGAGATTACGGACGAAGATGTATACGCTGTAATCCGCCGTTTAATCAAACAGCGCAAGGATGCTGCCGAACAGTACAGGGCCGGAGGAGCTGAAGACCGTGCCGAGAGCGAGCTTGCCGAAGTGAAAATACTTGAGCCTTATTTGCCTAAACAGCTTAGTGATGAAGAGATTGACGCGATGATTTCGGGGTCAGCGAAAGAACTTGGGGTATCATCGCCGAAAGACATGGGTAAACTGATGAAGGCAGTAATGTCGAAAGCTAAGGGACAGGCAGACGGTTCGAGGGTAAAAGAGAGGGTCAATGCTTTTCTTCATTAAGCATTAAGTTGTGAATGGAAGGTTTCAAGCCGGAGAATTGCGATTTCTCCGGCTGTTGTGTTCTTTGAAAGGTAGTCCGAAAAGATATTGTTTACACTCGCAAATGTGTCTGAATTGATTGAGCCGGAATTTTACGCCGTGAAATTAAGTTTGTCAAATCCCCGTGATAAAAATTCCATAAAATTCCCCTCAAAAAATTTCTGTCAGTATGGTAATAAAGTGAACTCACGCAAAATTTTAATTCGGGTGAAATTTTCTTGCACGAGATTTTACTTAAACAACGGCTTTATGATTCCTGCCGTAAATTTCGGAAGATATGTTGCTGAACTTGAATACTCTTTACGAATATGTCCCTAATTGAAACTTATTCATCATTAATAGCTACTACAAGCGAGTATATTATCTTTTTTGTTGGGAATACTGATAGGGTTATATTTTATTTTTTTTGAATACTGCTTATCTCTGTACTTTAAGTATTATAAAATTCCGTAATCTGATTATTTTCTGGAGGCTCTGAGGAATTTTGCAATGTATATTATCTTTTGACCCTTGCATGTGTTCTCAGAGAGTTCAGCCGAAAAATAATATATTCAGGATTAGTCCTCCGAAATTAAAGGCAGTACAGCGATAATACTATACTATTTATAGGCATCAGATGATTTCACACTAATCCCATGCCGTAAACGTTATAGTTGCTGTTTAAGGGCGAAATTTTCCCTGTAGTGCTATAAGTATCAGGAATTGCCTATGAATGATTTTCGGGAACAGGCACTGACTTTTACATAGGGTTGGGAGGTAAGTGTTTGTGGTTTGCTTTTAGCATACGAATTTGAGGATTATTAGAGTACGATTCACTTATCAGGGTAATATAATGGGACTTAAAATTCCGAAAGGAAGTGATATTTTTGGGAACCAACACGAAACATAAAGACAGACTCTTCAAGTTCATTTTCGGTAATCCTGAGCATAAGGACTGGACGCTAAGTCTATATAATGCACTGAACGGCTCACACTATACTGACCCAGAGGATATAGAGTTCAACACGATTGAAGATGTCATTTACATGGGCATGAAGAATGATGTATCATTTCTTGTAATGGACGCAATGACCATGAACATTTGGGAACATCAGTCGTCAGTTAATCCTAATTTGCATGTGCTTTTCCTGTTGTATGCAGGCCAGTTGTACGACAAGTACATTACCCAGAAACATCTTTACATGTAAGGAAAAAAGTTACACCGCCTCACGAAAACTAAA
>JAFTBA010000227.1 GCA_017458545.1 Synergistaceae bacterium
CGTAAATCCTCAGTAATAGGTCAGGCAGTTGTGAGAGGCAACTACATAATATTCGGAGTAGTAGTTTCAGAGGCGTTATACGGTGAAGGGAACATCGGTACTGTAGTAATGATGAGCATAATTGTTGTACCTGCCGTAAATATTTTCTCTGCGATAATACTTGAGGCAGGGCGTTCAGGACGTGCGAGTCCGTTCAAATTATTCATAGCTGTTCTCAAAAACCCTATGATAGTCGGAGCGATATTTGCATTTGTCTTCAAAGGTTTCGGGATTAAGATACCGTCGCTTTTATGGTCAGTGATACGCAGCACAGCTAACGTTACGACAACAGTAAGTTTCATTTCGCTTGG
Source organism: Synergistaceae bacterium (assembly GCA_017458545.1). GTDB lineage: Bacteria > Synergistota > Synergistia > Synergistales > Aminobacteriaceae > JAFUXM01. The sequence goes on from JAFTBA010000227.1 coordinate 351, forward strand.
TGTAGGTCTGGATATGGCTGAAGCTGTTGCTGACAGGAGGCTGCTGTTATGGGGTGTCGTCCTGAGAATGATAGTTGTACCGTTTGCGTTTCTTCCGCTTGGGGCATTGCTGGGTTTCAAGGGTCAGAGCCTCTGCGCAATAATGGTAACGTTCGCAGCTCCTTCAGCGGTTGCGTCATACCCTATGGCTGTGGCAATGGGTGCTGACGGTCAGCTGGCAGGACAGTTAGTTTGCGCGACGACTATATTGTCGGTGATAACGATATTTTTGTGGACGTTCTGTTTTAAGAGTTTAGGGTTGATGTGAAGTGTAGTATATAATTTGAGCAGTAAAACTTTTTTCCTGAAGGAATGATAAAATTTGGGACTGCTCAATAAATTTTTTGACAACGCCGGGAAGCCCGAAGGATTTATGGGACGTGTAATGATTACTGGCATGAATATTTTTCACGCGAGAGTAGCAAGATGGGGAATGTCTCATCTGAAAATTGATGAGCCTTCCGAGATTGCTGAACTTGGCTGCGGAGGCGGTAAGAACATCCGCGATCTTCTCATGAAATATCCGTCATCAAAAGTTACAGGGCTTGATTATTCACCGTTATCGCTTGAGAAAGCGAGAGGCTTCAACAAAGAGATGATTTCAGCAGGAAGGTGCGAAATTATTGAGGGCGATGTATCAGCAATGCCGTTTGAGGACGGGAGGTTCGGACTTGCAACGGCATTTGAGACGATATATTTCTGGCCTGGACTGGTGAAATGTTTTTCTGAGGTAAGAAGAATACTCAAGGACGGAGGACATTTCATGATAGTGAGTGAGTCTGACGGAAAGGATAAGCCCAGTCTTTGGTTCAAGTCCGTAATATCGGCAATGAATACTTATACTCCTGAAGAAATATGGTCTGCTTTGAAGTCTGCGGGCTTTCGTGAAATCAAAACTGAACATCACGAATCACATTCATGGGTAGTCATTATCTCCCGAAAATAAGAGTTAGGCTTTGTGAAAACGCCCATCAAAAAATCCCCCGTCATACAACGGGGGACTTTCTTATTCTCTAATTCCTAAACCCTAAACGCTGATTCCTAATTCTTATCGCTGAACTCCGCATCAACAGTATCACTGTCATTAGCCGATGAACTTCCCTGACCTGCTCCTGCATTGGGATTTGGGCCTGTGTTTGCTCCAG
>JAFTBA010000228.1 GCA_017458545.1 Synergistaceae bacterium
ATTTTGTTGAGTTCCAGAAAAGGGTATCACTTGACCACACGAGTTTCATTGACGTTTACATACCGTCAACAAAAACAATAATCGAACAGAAAAGTTACGGCGTAAACCTCAACAAAGAATATCAGCAGTCAGACGGAGAATCATTGACACCCTATCAGCAGGCAAAACGTTACTCGAATAACCTGCCGTATTCGGAGCAGGCACGCTGGATTATTGTATGCGATTTCGGAACGTTACTCATTTACGACATGGAACGGCCGAGAGCTAACCCCGAAATAATTTACCTCAAAGATCTTCCGGGCAGTTTACACAAATTGAGATTTCTTGTTGACTCCAAAGCCCCAAGCCCGGTAGACATACGCGAGGAAGAAATCTCCGTTAAAGCAGGTGAACTCATAGGCAGACTCTATGACTCACTCCTCAAACGTTACGACCCCGATGACGAAAACGCTCTCGCCTCGCTTAACGTCTTCTGCGTAAGACTGGTATTTATTCTCTATGCTGAGGACGCAGGACTCTTCGAGAAGGGGCAGTTTCACAATTACCTCAGCAAACACAGGTCAATGGCTCATGAGGCTGTTCGTCAGCTGTTCACCGTCCTCAGTCAGTCGGAAGAAGAACGCGAAAGATATTTAGAGGACGACCTGAAAGCATTTCGTTATGTCAACGGAGGACTCTTCGATAAACAGAATATAGAGTTTCCTCAGATTGACGGTGAGCCGCTTGAAATAATCCTTAAAGACATGGCAGAAGGTTTCGACTGGTCAAGAATATCTCCTACTATTTTCGGTGCAATCTTCGAGTCAACACTCAACCCCGAAACACGCTATCAGGAAGGTATGCACTACACAGCTCCCGAAATCATACACAAAGTTATTGACCCGTTATTTCTTGACGGCCTCAATGAGACTCTTAATGCAATATTGTCAGAGCCTCAGTCATTTGAACGGACAGAAAAATTACTGGCGTTCCGGAAAAAATTAGCCTCGCTGAGATTCTTAGACCCTGCGTGCGGATCAGGTAACTTTCTCACAGAGTCGTTCATATCGTTACGGAGAATCGAGAACAAAATTATTGATGCCCTTCCAGAAAATGAAAGAGCGTCAGCAAAAGTTTTAGTTTCAATAACTCAGTTTCACGGAATCGAAGCTCACGATTTCGCCGTCAACGTGGCGAAAACAGCGTTATGGATCTCAGACCATCAAATGTGGAAAGAGACTCAGAACATTACGCACTCACGTGAGTCACATCTGCCGCTCGTAGATTATCATCACATTAAACATGGCAGCGCAATGGATACTCTCGAAAATTTAGGCTGGAAAGAACCGGGCTGGAAAATTTCTCATGACGATATGCTCTACATCATGGGCAACCCTCCTTTCTTGGGTTATTCGCAGCAGAATAAAGGCCAGAAAGAAAGCGTCAGAAATTTTTACGGCAAGGCTAAAGCTGATTACGTATCATGCTGGTTCTGGATTGCCTCCGAGTATGTGCAGGATAAAAATACTAAGGCCGCTTTCATCGCTACTAACTCAATCACTCAGGGTGAACAGGTCGCTTATGTTTTCAAGCCTCTGAGTGAAAGATGGGGAATAAAGATTGATTTTGCACATCAGTCTTTCGTATGGGACAGCGAGTCGAAATACAAAGCTCATGTTCATGTCGTTGTTATAGGTTTCAGCACAAACCCTCCCGAATTGAAAAGGCTTTACACTCCTGACGGAATGAGACTCGTAAACAACATCAATTTTTATCTCGCTGAAGGGCCTGATGAGGATATTGCAGTTCCGAGAGCCTGCCCGATTTGCAGTAATGCTCCAAGCATGACAGCAGGAAACAGAGCCGCAGACGGAGGACATCTCATCATTGAGGGTGAAGATTACAAAGGCTTTATCAGACAGGAGCCTAAAGCAAAAAAGTATATTAAACGCTACATGATGGGTAATGAGTTCATCAACAACATAAAACGTTACTGTCTTTGGCTTGTAGAGGCAACACCGCAGGAAATTCATGATATGCCCCTCGTAAGGAAACGGGTGAACTTATGCCGTAAAGACAGGCTGAAGGGTGCACCTGACCGACAGAAATTAGCAAACACTCCTCACTTGTTCCGTGAGACACAAAACCCAGAAAGCTACATAGCAATTCCGTTAGTATCTTCAGAGAGACGATGCTATATTCCGATTGGCTGGCTTGATGATTCTGTGATACCCGGTAACAATTTGATGATTATTCCCGATGCAACGCTTTACGATTTTGGGATTCTGACTTCCCGTGTAAGTATGGCTTGGATGAGGAGAGTCGGCGGTCGATTGAAGAGCGACTACAGGTACACGAAGGAGAATGTGTATAACACGTTTGTATGGCCTGAGCCTTC
>JAFTBA010000229.1 GCA_017458545.1 Synergistaceae bacterium
CCCGTACGTTAGCGGGGAATTGAAGCCTTTGGAGCGTTACACCAAACGTGATTAGCTAGTAACATCAGTGAAAACGGACGCGATGAAGAAGGAAGGAAACATAAAAGTTATTTATAGCTTTTTATAAGTTTTCTGTAACGGGAAAAACTCTGTGCCCTGCTTTTTGCTGCGTAAGGGGGCGTGAAGATGAATTTAGCGACAGGAGAAATCTTCAAGTCCCTAGAGCAAGGGAGTTCCGTGATAGTGATAGAAAGCGAGACGCTGAAGGGTACGGCACTCGGAGCAGTTAGGGAACACGGTTTTATACCCTGAGATGATGATATGAACCTGAACGTGAAGAGCAAAGACTTCGACCATCTCGCAGACCTGCTTACGTTCATAGACTACAGGACTGAGGGCTACTCTCAAATCATGGGGCGCGTAATGCTGAACGGTACAATTTTCAGCGACAGGATAACAGCAGATAGTGAGTACAAAGGTTTCTTTGTTGATATATTCATCATTGAGAACGTGCCGGATAATGCTCTGCTTCGGCGGCTTCACGGAATAATCTCCATGATTACGGGAGGGTTATTATCCTGCCGGAACTTCTACAGGAGCCGGAAAACCTACTTGCCGTTAGCGCGCCAAAACCCTAAGGCTGCTGGTAGTATCCGCGTGAAAATCTTTATAGGCTGTTGTGTATCATTTTTATCGTGTGTGAGCTGGGGGAAGATTACGCGTAAAGTCTACAGCTTATGCAAGAATGAGCACTCAAAGTATGTATCAATCCCTATGGGACGGAAGCACTATTTCGGCGAAATGTACGAGCGCACCGGGATGATGAACACAATTGCTTTCCCGTTTGAGGGGCATAAATGGCAGGTAGCGCAAAACTATGATGCATATTTCACAGCCCTATACGGTGCAGACTACATGACACCCCCGCCGCCGGAAAATCGGGAGCATCACATCATCTTTGAGCTGAAATTTCCTGACGGCTAACCATTTGCGCATTGATGGACTGTTGCGCGAGCTCGCAGACTTTATCCCTGAGTTCTTTGGGCTTGATGACCGTAATGTGCGGTGAACACGACAATATCCACCGTGCTAATTCATCAAGTTCCGGGACAGTTAGGCGGAGTTCGACTGTGTCCGGGTCAATGCGTGTAATACGCTGCGTGATGTGTCTAGGAGTTTCGCTGATGATGGATGCCATAGGTTCGCGGATCTCCAGAGTAACATCATGCTTGAGCTCTCCGTACCTCACATAGAACGATGAAGACCGTACAGTTTGTGGGTCATAGTCCTGAGGTGGCGGGACAAACTCAATATCATTGCGTGCTTTTATGCTCTGAATGCGCGAGAGCTTGAACATCAGCACTTCATCATCGAGGCCTGCAGTCATGTACCAAGAATGCGCCTTGAAGAACAAATCATAGGGAGAAATGATGTGTGTCTTTGCCTGCCTGTCCTTATATGGAGAAATGTACTCAATCTCCAGAGCCTGCCTATCATGAACAGCGTCTATAACTGTCTCAAAGATGAGCGACTTCACACCAGAAACAGGGAACTGAACAGTAACGGCATTAGCGAGCCATTCGCCCATAGAGATGAACGCGTCAGGGATAATAGCCGCTATTTTGCGCCATAGAGATTGACAGTGTTCCTTGAAATCGGGCATGAAGTGCACAGCCATTCCCAGCCCCAAACTTAGAGCAGTAATATCCTTAATGTTGAGGCTGAGTGATAGCAGAAACTCTCCCTCATAAGTGAGGCAGTATCTCGGAGGAATTGTGCGCTTGTAGGAGATTTCTGCTTTGTACTCGTCGCGGAGAAGCCTGATGTCATCCTGCAGAGCGCGTTTGTTGGTGTACTCACAGTGAGTGATGATGTCGGAAACTATTGCGCCGTTGTCTCCCTTTTTGCGGAGGAAGGCAGCGAGCCGCAAGAGCCTGCGTATCCTGAGAGAAGAAATATCTCTAGCCATGTTCAGCCTGTCAAGTTAGTAGGGAAAGAACTCCCGCATTGTTGAGTAATATATTTTCCTGAATTGTGCCCAATTGCTGCAAGCCCCCTGATGTGATATAAGGCGTATTATATCAATCACATATCCAGCACACACATAATCACTGCCACAAAATTAAGTATATTTGAATTGTGCTGTTGCTGAAACTGGTATACAATTCAACTCAGAATCACGAGGAGGCTAATTTTTATGAATGACTGTATTTTCTGCAAGATCGCAAACGGAGAAATCCCCACAAACTTTATCTATAGTGATGAGAACGTCGTAGCTTTCAAGGATCTTAATCCTCAAGCTCCTGTTCATGTCCTAGTTATTCCCAGACAGCACTACGCCTCCTCCGCAGCTGTTGATGATCCTTCAGTGTGGAGCACCCTGATGGATGGCGCAGTGAAGGTCGCCCGTTCACTCGGCCTTGAGGACAAAGGCTACAGGATGGTAATCAATACCGGCTCTGACGGCGGGCAGACTGTTCCGCACCTCCATCTGCATTTACTAGCAGGACGTAATCTCGGATGGCCTCCGGGATAAATACCCCGCTGAACAGTGTAATATCTGAAGGGAGGGAATGACAATGACGACCGTAACCCGCAAAGACGGCGAG
>JAFTBA010000039.1 GCA_017458545.1 Synergistaceae bacterium
ACTCGTCATCGCCGTAAACGACTCCGACAAAATCAATCTTCGCATACTTGGGATCACCGCTCTTGAGGGCTTCTTCCATGAAGGAAATCCACAAATTCTGATTCGGAGCTGTTGCCATTGCCGAGAGAATAGCGATCTGTCCCTCACCGCCGATTGACTTCACCATTGAGTCGAGCTGAGTGAGTGCGATAACTGTCGCGCTTGCCGGTTCAACATCAAGGTCTCTGCCTTCAGGGTCAACGGGTGCGTCCCATGTTACAACTTTGATTCCTGCCTCGCGTGCTTCGTTGCAAACGTCAACAAGTGATGCAGGGTCGTTAGCACTTACGCACAGAACATCAACTCCCTGAGCGATGTAGTTCTCAATGATTCGTATTTGGCCGTCAGATGAACCGTCATCAGGGCCGTCGTGCATGAACGTAAACCCTAATTCATCTGCTGCCTTCTGGAAACCTGCTACCCCTGCCTGAAAGTAAGGGTTGCCCGACTGTTTATAGACCACGCCGATTGTGATACCTTTTGCAGGTTTGTCCTCTGCAAACGCGAACCCTGTGAAAACGAACGATAATACCAACATTAACGCTATTACTTTTTTCATGATTACAACCTCCTGAAATTTTTAGGGCGTAGGGCGTGGAGCGTAGGGTATAGTGTGTAGGGGTTAGGGGTTAGCTTATTCCCTCTTCCCTAGTCCCTAATCCCTATCCCCTCATCCCTAGCCTCTAGCCTCTGCTCTTCTTTTTGCTACTCTTCTTGCGTTCTGCCAATCCTCAATAAGGTTAGGCACTAATACGCTCAGAATGAGTATCACTCCTACCGACAAATTCACTGCGCTGTCTGCAAACCCGAACAGTGTACCGAGTCCGAACTTGACCACTCCGAAAATCACAAGTGATATTGCCGCACCTATTACGCTTCCTTTGCCGCCGTCAGTCGAAAATCCTCCGAGTACTGCCGCAGCGATTGCATACATGTGATAGCCGTCCATTATGTCGGCCTTAACGCTTGATGACGAGTTGCCCACAAAAAATATTCCTGTTACAGCACTCATTAGACCTGCTATTACGAAACACCAGAACTTTATTTTGTCGGTCTGAACTCCCGAATAATACGTTGCCGAACGGTTAGTACCGATTGCGAAAATCTTGCGTCCGTTGCCCGTCATATGAAGCCATACGAAGAATATTACAGCGAACACCAAGAACACTGGCAGCGAAATGGGTACTTTGACTCCTGCAACGTCAACAAGTTTATTGAGTGCCGACAGTGAACGGAATGTAGGGTCTTTGAATGTTAATGTATCACCGCCTATGATGAGATAGCTGAAGCCCCTGAAGAATAATTGCGTTGCCAGCGTGATAATCATCGAAAATAATTCCTTGAACCTAGTACACAAAAACCCGTTCAACGCTCCGCATATACACCCTACCGCTAAACAGGCCATGAGCGAAATCGTCAAAGCTAAAGGCCCGTTCATTCCGCCGAGAACAGCGAGGTTGTTATAGGTTACACCGAGAGTTACGACACTTAACGTACCGATTGCGCCTACCGAAATATCAATATCACCCATCGCAAGAATTAACATCATTCCCAGCGTCATGAAACTGTACAGGAAATACGGCCTCATACTTCTCACGACATTAGCGAAATAGAACACGGGACGTTTAGAGATTCCTGCTGCGACTCTTCCTGCGTCAACATAGTAGAAAACTGCACACACTACAGCAAGGAGTATAACAAGGAAAAATTCCCATCTAGTGAAGAAATCTTTTATCTTTCTCATGGTTAAATATTCCTCCCTGCTAAGTCCTGTTTCGCCGAAATCCTCTGCAATATTACGTTCAGCAGTATCGCAAACAGCAACAATATTCCCTTGATGAACTCGGTTATCATTGAGTTGCCTATTCCCATCTGAGGAATCGCCGAGTCTATGAACGCTACCATTAACGCGCCGATTACGACCCCCGTAATCTTTCCGTAACCTCCCGTAACGCTCACTCCTCCGAGAACGCACGCGGCAATAGTGAACATCTCATCACCTGTTGCGCTGCCCTTCTCGATTGCCGCGTAGAACGCTAACCACATGATACCTGCGAGTCCTGCTGCTGCTCCGCAAATAGTATGTGCAAGAACTCGAATCCTGTTGAGGTGAACGCCCCTCATCTGAGCTGCTTCAGCGTTTGAACCGACTGCGTAAAGGTTACGGCCTGTGCGCGTGTAATTGAGGAACACCGCAGTAGCAGCTACAACCAGAATCGCAAGCCACACTAAGAACGGCAAACCGAGTAACTCATGATTGATTAAACTGTCCTTGAAACCCTGAGTGAGCTGTGTAGGGTTAACCTTGTTCATTCCCAACAGCCAGTTCATTGGGATTAACGCTCTGACGATATAGCTCGTTCCCAAAGTAACAATAAGTGCTATGACTCTTCCGTAGCTCATAAGTACTCCGTTAATTGCTCCGATACCTGCACCGATAGCAATTCCGAGAACGAACATCAAAAGAGTATTCTGTATCACTCCGAGTCCCATTAACTTACCTGCTACTGCCCCTGCTAAAGCGAGTACGGCAGTTGTAGAAATATCGATTGAGCCTACGAGGAGGACGCATAACATTCCGCAGCACATTACCATGTTAATGGAGCCGTTCTTGAGGACGTTAAGCCACGAGTTAGCCAAGTAACCCGGTACTCTGATATTAACGACAGCAAGCAGCAGCGCAAGCACCGCTAAGAGCGGGAGTTCCCTGTGTTCAATCAGGAATGAATAGACCGATTTGTGTTTAGCCATTGTAATTTACTCCTCCCCTCTCTATGAAGCTGCTTTAGTCTGAGGCATAGCCGCATTGAGTATCATTTCCTGAGTCAGTCCTTTAGTGTCGGTGAACTCGGCCGTAACTTTGCCCTCACTCATGACGTAAATTCTGTCAGACATGTTTATGACCTCAGGAAGTTCAGAACTTATCATGAGGATTCCGAGTCCCTGAGAGGCTAAGTCCGACATGATTTCATAGATAGCCGCCTTGCTGCCAACGTCAACGCCTTTAGTAGGCTCGTCGAGGATAATCATCTTAGGGTTAGCAGCGAGCTGTTTGGCAACAACAACCTTCTGCTGATTACCTCCTGAGAGCGCGCCCGTTAATGTGTCTGTGTCAGGAGCTTTGATTGCGAGGAGGTCTTTCATTCCGTCAGAGAGCTGACGTTCTTTCGACTTGCTGATGAAGATACCGTTCTGGCATTCTTTGGCCATGACGGGGAGCGAAATGTTATGATTGATTGACCACTGAAGCAGTAAACCGTCTTTCTGCCTGTCCTCCGGGAGGTAGCCGAGTCCTTTAGCCATCATCTGAGTCGGAGTATGGCCGTGAATCTCCTCGCCTCTGAAAATTATTTTGCCTGAGTCGGGCTGATGAACTCCGAAGACCGACTCCATTACCTCAGTGCGTCCGGCACCTACGAGTCCGGTTAAGCCTACGATTTCGCCTGCCTTAACGTTGATGTTGACATCGCGGAAAAATCCAGTTCGGCTCAAATTCTCAAGCCTCAGTAATTCCTCACCTGTTTCAGTTTCTTTCTTTGGGTATAACTGGTTGATGTCTCTTCCGACCATCTGATGAATCAGGAATGACTGTTCGACCTCGTGAAGATTCCATGTTCCTATATACTGAGCGTCCCTGAAAACCGTTACTCTTTCGGCGAGTCCGTAAATGTCCTCGAAACGGTGTGAGATGAGAATGATACCTGTACCGTTATCCCTGAGCCTCAATGCAA
>JAFTBA010000230.1 GCA_017458545.1 Synergistaceae bacterium
GCAGCATAAAGGTGTATTTCCAGCCTGTAGTTGACGTAGCGACAGGGAAAATTTCCTCATACGAGGCCTTGACGCGATGGGATGATCCAGATTACGGGAGGCTCTCGCCGTTGAGTTTCCTGTATGTCCTAGAGGAACACAGCATGATTCACAAGCTGGACTCCTTCGTGATTCGGAAGGTGTGTGAAGAGCTGAAGAGGTTAGCCGGAAAAGGTGAAGAGCTTGTGCCGGTGTCGCTGAACTTGTCGCGGCTGGACTTTGAGCTTACGGACATAGTGAGGGTGATTGACGACACTGTGAAGGAGTACGGAGTCCCGCAGGAGCTGTTACGCTTTGAGCTGACGGAGAGCCTTATTGCTGTGGACATGGAGGCCATGAAGCACGAAGCGGAGAGACTCAGGGAGCACGGTTTTCACGTGTGGATGGACGCATTCGGAGCGGGGTATTCTTCGTTGAAGGTGCTGAAGGATTTTGCGCTTGACGGCCTGAAAATCGATATGGACATGATCCGCTCAATAGATGATGAAAGGTCGCACATAATAGTATCAGCAATTATCGAGATGGCCAAGAAACTGGGGATACCTGCGCTGTCAAAGGGAGTAGAGACCAAAGAGCAATTAGAGTTTCTGCGAAATGCAGGGTGTACGCTGGCGCAGGGGTATTTGTTCGGGCGGCCTGCACCGCTGAAAAGCTGATGCTAAATGAACTATACCCGCTCATAAACGCGGGAGAATGATAACATAAAACCCGCGTATTATGCGGGTTTTTATGATTTAACGGATTGTACCGTGTTTATTCTCTGGCGGAGCTGATGTACCACATACTGCGCCAGCAAAATTCCAAACAGTCCCAAATTAAACATCAATACAATGCAGTCCTTTCTACGGTTCTTTACACTGTCTCAGCTTTCATAGGGAACACTCTGTATTCCCTATTTGCAGCTTTGTTCGACACCATACACAGCTTGTTCACGCATAAAACCATCAAATATTCTTTGGATTCATGTGAGATGTATCTATTTTTACACAGTACACCCTGCAAAGCTGAGACTTGCGTTTTAATTTAGTCAGCTTACCATGTTCGCGTATTCTAGAATTTTTATCAAATCTTCAAATCTCTCTAAATCAGTCATAAGGAAATTATACTATCTAAGCGCAATTCATCTCCAACTTAAAAGAAGTGGGAGTATTCTTGCGCAGGTTTGATAAATATATATATTACATATTAACTAAGGGGACAGGCTCGGAGCGGTGTATGTACTGATCATATTGATCATAGGAAGTTAATTTATGATTTATGAGAAATTTCTTGTGTTTTTAGGAATATTATTGCTGATGATTGCATCAGTTTTCTGGCAGCAATGGGTGAACGGAATGCGCTGACCTCAGCGGATCAGATTGGAATGAACAAGCTGCAAGAAAAGCGAACCTCAGAAATTCCGCCTAAAAATGCTCTTCGTTGAGCTAAATGGCTTTATAACTTCGCTTTGTCTACTACATCAAGGATTTCGACACAAAGATTTCCACCGTAAAAAAACCTAGATAAAGACCGTCAGCCGGTGATGCATGAACTGCAATACTTGTGGTCTCAGATGAAACAGGCGGTCATTCTCAAGGCATAAAAACTTCTGTAACGACATCAGACGGCAGAAAATATCATGTACTGATTGAAGAAAGTGAACGTATAAAGAAATGTCAGCGGTTAATAGCTCGGCGCAAAAAAAGTTCAAGCAATAGGTACAAGGCCGTGAAGAAGTTGCGGAGAGCCTACCAGAAATTAAGCAGCAGGAAACGTGATGCCGCAAACAAAATAGTGCATGACCTAGAGCGAGTAATTGTACTGCCTTCAAGTGTTCCGACGACAAAATATTGTCCAGTATGCGGAAATTTGTGGGACGCAGACCTCGTTGAATTAGGAAGCCCCCGCTTCTATAAGCGGTGGTAGTTTACGCACATCATCTAAACAGGAATTTGCAGTAAAAATCGTGATGAGAGTTAAATCTATGACAGGACTTGCAGGCGTTGCTTTGACGGATAACAGCTTCATTTACGGCATGGACGACAACCAGCCCCAAATCGTCATGATGGGCAAGATCAGCATCGCTGCTCCAGAAGAACGCGAAAAAGCCCGCGCTGAAATCTTGAAGAAATTCAACGCCGCTTGCTGGATGTTTCACAAGGCTGACGCTGAGGGGCAACAGTCATGCAGGACTTTTCCGCTGTAACAAAAATCACTGTTATATCATCACCCGAACATGTCAACTCTATAGTAGTATTTCTATAATCTGCGTGATGTATGCACAATACGTAAAATACTTCGTTTGCTATAATTTCTGCTATAATTTCAAATTCACAAACATAATTTCTAGAGGGAGTAAATCCTAAAATGTTTGAAGAAAATCTCAGCCTGATTTGATACCCTCAATGTTTGTATCAACCGCAGCAGCTATGATCTTCACTCAGCTTGCAGGTTATGGCGCGGTGCTCATTGACGGGATAATCACAAGCCGTGCGTTAGGTTCTCTAGCGTATTCTGCAATCTCACTTCTTGGACCGTTCACAGGTATAGTTCTGCTGATCAGCAACGCATTTTCTGTCGGTGCGCAAGTCGTAAGCTCACAGGCAGTCGGACGCGGCGACAGGGACAAGGCTAATGCTGCCTTCACCTTCTCCGTGATAGGAATTGCCTTGATGGCAGTCTTGCTCGTGATAGTGTGTATGCTCTGTCCGTCGGAGCTGTTCAAGTTCTGCGGCATCACCGAGACTTCTCACCCTGAGATCTATTCATATATGAGCGACTACCTGAAAGGCTACATACCCGGTATCCCGTTCATGATGCTGATACAGATAATCGGCCCTGTAATAGTTGTTGACATGGGCAAGGCATTATTCACATCGTCAGCATTTCTGTTCTTCGTGGCGGACATCATCGGAGACATTCTGAACGCGTACGTGTTTCACGGCGGAAATTACGGGATGGGGCTGGCTACGTCATTGTCCTATATGATGCAGTTCTTTATGTTAATCACGCACTTCATGAGGAAAAATTCCTACTTTGCGATTTCGCTTAAAGGCTTTGAGGCCTCACAAATCGCCGAGATGGCTAAAGCTGCTTCCCCTACATTTGTGCTGAAACTTGCTACAGCATTGAGGGACTTGGTCATCAACAGGATAAACATCTACGTAGCGTTTTCAGCGGCGGCGATTGCGGCACGAGGCATCCAGACGGACACGAACACAGTACTGTTCTGCTTTGCGATGGGGATGGGGAAAACCCTCCTCACAATGTCGGCAGTGTTTTACGGAGCTTCTGACAGGCACGGCATGACACGCCTGCTGACCTGTGCGGCAAAAATGGCTGTCGTAGTCTCCGGGACAATCAGCTTAATCACGTTTATCTGTGCGGAATGGCTGGCACGGTGTTTCACGAGTGAGCCGGAGGTCATAGAGTTTGCGGCCTTCAGCATGAGGTGCATGGCAGTAGCCCTAGTGCCTGATAATCTTTCCGTCCTGTTTCAGCATTACCTGCAGGGCATCAATGAGCGCAAACTCGTGAACATCATCAACTTTGCGAGCCGGTTCTTTATCCCGGTCGGAACAGCTTTAGTGATGGGCTATTATTTCGGCTCAAAGGGTATCATGGCCTCTATAGCAGCATCAGAAATCATCCTGCTAGTGTTCATTGTTGTGCTGGTTGTTATGCGCACAGGGTCAGTGAGAAATTTCACTCTTTTACCTGAGACATTCGGGGGCAGGGAAAGCGATAATATCTACTCATCAATCACCTCAATGGATGACGTTGAACGTGAGAGCATCCGGGCGGAGAAGTTCTGCCTTGAGTACGGTATCTCGTCTGACAGGGCAAAATTCATGTCTATCTTTGTTGAGGAGATGGCGGGAAACATATTCACTCACAACAAGCCTAAACTGTGGAACAAGCTCAGGGCGGATTACCGTCTATCCCTGAACGGCGGGAAAATCTGCATGACTTTGCGGGATTGCTGCGGCCGGTTTGACCCTTCAGCATTCTACGAGGCGCACAAGGATGATTCACCTGACAGCCTGCCGGGCCTGAAAATAGTGATGAAGCTCGCAGATGATGTCAGGTACTTCAGCGCGTTCAACAGCAACAATATAATGATCTACATTGACGCGGAGAAAGGAGACCGTTAATGAGAATATACATTGATACGTGTGTACTGCCGCGCTGTCAGCTTGAGACAGCAAAGATTTACCGTGAGGCATTCGGCGACATAGGTTTTGAGCTTTTGCCGATGTTTGACATGCCGGAGTTCGAGCCAAACCTAGAGGCTAATCTAGACTTTTTGCGTGAAGTGCCTGTGTGCTTTCACGAGCCTGTGTTCTTTGTGGAGCACTCTGCACCTAAGGGCAGCCCTGAATACGTGCAGTCTATGCATCACCTTGCGCTGACCAAGAAATACGCGGACATTCTGCACCCCTCGCACATGGTCTATCACCTGAACAACTGCAAAGTTACTCCGGACACGAAAGCCCAAATCTTGAGGACATCTCTAGCGAACCTTGATGAGATACGGGAAATTTTTACAGGAGTGCGTATTTTGGTCGAGAACACCGGAACGGACGCTAAAGGCGACAAGCTGCTAGACCAGCAGGAATTTACGGACTTGTGCAGGCAGAATAACTTTGACGTTCTGATAGACATCGGCCACGCACACGCAAACTCATGGGACATCAAGCGGCTCATCACTGACCTCAAGACACAGATTCGGGCGTTCCATCTCCACAACAATGACGGCATTCACGACCTGCACAACAGGCTCACTGACGGCACGCTGAATTTTCCTGAAGTCATGCAGCATATACGCACCGAAACCCCTGACGCTGATTTAGTCATAGAGTACACCAGCCCAAAATATCAC
>JAFTBA010000231.1 GCA_017458545.1 Synergistaceae bacterium
CTGTGAAAGGCGTTAAACCTTTCGAGGGCTAAAATGCTCGGAGCAGTAGTCGGGGACATAATAGGCAGCCCGTATGAGTACGCGAACATTAAGACGACAGATTTTCCTTTGTTCTCTGAGGGTTCGCGTTTTACTGATGATACTGTTATGACGCTGGCAACTGTCCGCGCATTAATGGAGTGTATTCCTCATCACGGGGACGGGACTGAGGAGTTTGACTTCAAGATTGTGATGTTCGACTCGCTCAGGAGGTTAGCGAGGGGATTTCCCAATGCAGGTTACGGAAAAAGTTTCAGGGCATGGCTTACAGCTAAAGACCCTCACCCTTACATGAGCATGAGCAGTGCAGCAGCAGTAAGAGTCTCTCCTGTAGCATGGGCATTCGATGACCTTGAAACTGTCGAGAGGTTTGCCGAACTTAGCGCACTTATAACGCATATTAACCCCGAAGCCGTTAAGGGTACGATTGCAACAGCAGGAGCAGTATTTTTAGCGAGGACTGAACACGGTAAGGACGAAATCAAAGAATATCTGACCTGTAAATACGGTTACGATTTGAGCCGTACGCTTGAAGAGATACGGCCTGATTATGAGTTCGATACGTCATGCCCCGGTTTATTGCCCGAAGCATTTACGGCGTTCTTAGAGGGAGAGAATTTCGAGGACGTTGTGAGGAAAGCCGTATCACTCGGAGGCAGTTCGGCTACGATAACGGCAATAGCCGGTTCAATAGCCGAGCCTTTTTTCGGAATACCTACGTTGATACAGGTAGAAGCATTCGATAAACTGTACCCGTATTTGCAGTATCTTACGGAGAAGTGGGAACAATGGAGGAATTGACACAAAATGTTAGGAGCAATAGTAGGAGATATTGTAGGAAGTCCGTATGAGTTTGACAGGAACAGGGATATAGCACATGGCATGAAGTTTCCGTTAGTGCTTGAAGGTGTATCGCGTTTTACGGATGACACAGTGCTGACGATGGCAGTAGCTGATGCATTGATGTCAGTTATGCCTGAGAGGAACGGTGAAGCTGATGAAGGAAAATTCCGCGAGGCCGTTAAGAAATCAATGCGTGAGTTTGCGAAACGTTATCCATATGCAGGATACGGAGCGCGATTTATGTACTGGCTGACGAAGGATAAGCCTCAGCCTTACGGAAGTTTCGGGAACGGATCAGCGATGAGGGTATCACCTGTAGCATGGGCATTTGATGATTTAGCGAGGGTTGAACGTTTTGCTGAGATAAGCGCGGAAGTTTCACACAATCACCCTGAGGGTTTGAAGGGTGCGATGTCAACAGCGTCAGCAATATTCATGGCCAGAACGGGAAAGAGTAAGCAGGAGATTAGGGAATATATTACGGAACGTTACGGGTATGATTTAACGAGGACGGTTGAAGAGATAAGGCCGAATTACACGCATGTTGAGACGTGTCAGGAGACTGTACCCGAAGCGATAACGGCATTTCTTGAGGGAAGGGATTTCGAGGAGGTTACGAGGCTTGCTGTGTCGTTGAGCGGAGATGCTGATACGTTAACGGCGATAGCGTGTTCGATTGCTGAGGGTATGTACGGAGTCCCTGAGAAGATTAATGATATGGTACTGCCTCTGCTTGATGATTTTCTGACCGATAAGCTGCTGAAATGGGAACTTTGGCGCGCGTAAGGTGAATGGAATTTTTGAGGGAGACTGTTGTTGTGATGGTCTCCCTTTTTTGTGGGCTAATTTTTCCGAGTAACTCCCGGAAAAATAAAGTATTTACTTTTCATGAGTTCACGGGTTGTAGGCATTCTCGGCATCTTTCCTGTTTTCACGGCATAATCGAGCAACTCATCAGCTGTCATTTTCGCGGCCTCTTCTTCTGAAATTTCTCTGCTGTAATTCACAGACATGTTTACTTCACCGCCTTTGGTGTTTTCAATATACTCATCAGGAGCAAAACAGAAGGTGAGTTAAATTTTAAGGGAGACTGATGTTGTGATGGTCTCCCTTTTTTGTGGGCTAATTTTTCTTGGGAACTCCGAGAAAAGTGAAGTACTTGCTGTTCATGAGGTCTTTGGTTGTGGGTCTTCTCAATAGCTTTCCTGTTTTCATAGCATATTCGAGTAGCTCATCAGCTGTCATTTTTGAGACTTCTTCTTGAGAAATCTCTGCATTGTAATTTATCAACATACTTACTTCACCGCCTTTAATGATTCCTTTGTACTCGTTCTGTATAACAGCTGTCATAAATAGCAACACTGACACGATTATAAACATCAATGCCACATACGCAACTGCATATTTCCTGTCCTGCTCTGCTTTTCCCGCTTCTCTGCTGGCTGCGTAAAGCAACGTAAAATTCTTTTCCGCATCAAGAGGAGCTTCTGAGTCGATTCTCTGTTTGTCAAGCAAGTTGAGAACATCGACTCTGGAAATACTGACTGTTTTTATAACAGACAACAACAAAATTATAGCCGCTGACAGACAAATCAGCGGCGAGAATCTGATTACCGCCAATATGAACTCAGGCCATGATGACATGAAATCTGCTGTCTCAATCCTGACCGAATGCAGAATCGGAAAAAGAAACGCGCAAACAGCAAGCAGTATATAGACTTTATTGTCCAGTTTATTAGAGTCTATATGTGCGTATTCGTATTCAAGTTCAGCAGCTTCACGGTAAACCCTCCAAGTTTCAACACCGCCAAGCTCATCAGTCCCTGTTTCTTCGTGACGCTCATCGTCAACCGAACCGCTCACCTCTTATTCCTCCTTACCGGCAACAAAACTGTCCTTCACTATGCACACA
>JAFTBA010000232.1 GCA_017458545.1 Synergistaceae bacterium
ATTGTTAGCGAGATTAGCTGTTGCGCTGCTCATTGAACCTGAGTCGTCAATCACGAAAAGCACACGTGCCTTTACAGCACCTGCAGGCTGCTCGAACGAGTTGGAGGTTTGAATCTCCATAGTCTCCTGCCATCCGTCAGGCCATGAAGGATTCTGATCGCCCGAAATTTTAACGCACCTGTCAGCACCTTCAATATCTTTAGCGACATTGAGATTGTAAACGAATTTGTCACCTGCCGAAAAATTATTTGACATTCCGGACTGAAGCCGAAGCTCAAAAGCTCCGTCAGCATCATCTGAATCAGTACCTGCATACCCCAGACCTAATGACGTACTGAGATCTACATACTGACCTTCTGAAAGGCGTATATTATCCTGTCTGTAAGTCTCAGTTGTTCCGTCAGTTTTGAGGACGTTTGCGACTGCGCTGAGTGTAACATCGCCGCTGAGTTCATCTACAGCGGTTACCTCAAAAAGAATGCTGGCATTGTTCCGCAGATTGTTCTGTGAGACATAAGCCTGAACAGTTTCGGCAAGTTCGTCAAGCTCAAGGCCGTATGATGAAGTTGCTATTGCATGGGCTTCCGTAGCTGCTTCTGAAGTTATTGTGTAGTCTCCTGCAGGAACGTCATTAATGCTGACATTGTTTATACCTGCCTGACGGTTTATAGTTCTGTTCATGGTTACGTTTTTGTGTTTAATGAGCATGACGTTGCTTTTCTGAACCTGTGCATCACCTGCCTCAGCCTTAATCTCAATCCTGTAATTACCTTCACTGCTGACCTTCTGCCCGAAATTATCCGTGTAAGTCAGTCCGCCGTTAATTCTTGCCTTTAAGCCTGAGTCGTTTGACGACCACAAAGCACCTGATGAGCCGTCAAGTATTCTTTTGTTGTTGAACTGTGTTGTATTTGCTATGCGGTCAATCTGATCTTTGAGCTGGTTAATCTCAAGCTGTATATAACTTCTGTCCTGTGAAGTAAGTGAGTCATTGCTTGCCTGTACGGTGAGTTCTCTCATTCTCTGCAGCACCGAATTGGTCTGTCCTAAAGCACCTTCCGCAGTCTGTAACAGTGATATACCGTCCTGCGAATTTCTGAGAGCGGTTTCGAGTCCGCGAATCTGTGAGCGCATTTTTTCGCTGACGGCAAAACCTGCGGCATCATCGGAGGCTGAATTTATGCGCAGTCCTGTCGAAAGGGCATTAATAGTTTTAGTGAGTGCTTCGTTCGTGGAATTGAGGGAGTTAAAGGCTGTTATTGCCGAAAGGTTGTTAGTCACTCTCATGGTAGTCCTCCTGAACCGTTAAAGGGCATAACGGAAACACTGAAAATATCAATCCGTTTCCCAATATGTTTTGTGCATTTCTTCATCCTTGATTGACACCTTTCTGCGATTTTGCAGTATCTATTATTAATGTTATCGGAATGTTGACCGATAAAATTACAGCGCATATAAAAAAATTCCCCCTGCCGTTCATCAGCAAGGGGATTTTTTGATTGATTACCTTAAACGTTTTCGCCGAACTTCACATCGGTATAATCATCGCTGTTCGTGAGGAGCAGAACAACTGTGTCAGGGTGTCCTGCTTTCTTGATTTTCTCGCGGTCAAATTTCATTATCTTCTGACCCTTCTTAACTTTGTCGCCCTCTTTCACAAAGTCCTCGAACCCGTCGCCCTTCATCTCAACAGTATCAACTCCGACATGTATTAACACTTCCATGTCATTCTCTCCGCTGATACCGATTGCGTGTTTGCTCTCTGCAACCGATGAGACTTCGCCGTCAATAGGTGCGTAAACATACTCGTCTTCGGGGTGAATACCTACTCCCTGACCGAGCGTTCCTGCCGCAAACGTAGGATCAGGTATATCAGTGTAAGGGATTACCTTTCCAGCCGTGCACTGAGCGATTTCGCCTGCCGATGAGCTGATTACAGTTCCGAACTCCATAACGCCCTCAGGTTCCGCCCCGGCTGAAGGCGCAGGGGCTGCCTCTGCCTCAGGCTCATCTTCATGCCACATAATCCACGCAAGCACAAACGCTATTCCTCCCGAAATCGCAAGCAGTATCGTGTACTGAACGGGCTGTGCAATCGTTAAATAACCCGGTATTCCCGTAACACCGTAAGCCTTTGCTCCGATTCCTGAAAATGCTCCGTAGAATGCTCCGACAGTTCCGCCTATCATACCTGCGATAATGGGCTTGAAGAAACGGAGGTTAATACCGAAAATTGCAGGCTCAGTGATTCCGAGTGCTGCCGAAAGCGATGAGGGAATTGCTACGACTTTGGTACGGTTCTGATGTGCCTTGATACCTATTGCAAGACATGCTCCGAACTGCGCGAAGTTTGCTGCGCTGGCTATGGGCATCCACGTGTTGAGTCCGCCCTCAACAGATAACATACCTGCCTCGATTACGTTGTACATGTGGTGAAGTCCCATGACGACCGTCCAAGGATAGATAGCACCCATTACAGCAGAGCCGAGAGGATTCCTTACGAGGATTTTTGCGCCCTCAAGCACCCATGTTTCAAGCTGTGAGAATATCGGCCCTATAACAGTGAACGTTATGAATGTCGTAATAAGCACTGTTGTGAAAGGCACAACGAACAGGTCAATCATTTCTGGAGTATGTTTATGCAGCCACTTCTCAATAGCACACATGAGCCATACTGCTATGATGACTGGGATAACATGACCCTGATAACCGACTTTCTGAACGCTTACGATGAAGTTGAAGATGTTGAAGTTCCATTCAGGGATATGTTCGAGAGTTCCTACTACCCAAGCGTTAACTAAGTTGGCATGAATCATGGCCAAGCCTATAACAGCTCCCAAGAACGTATTGCCTCCGAAGACTCTTGCCGCTGAAATTGCAACGATGACGGGCAGGTAAGCGAATGCCGTGTTAGCAACCATGTCGAGGAAGTCATACCATGATGTCTGCCCGAATGAGGGATAAACTTTACCGAGAGCCTCAACGAGTCCCATCATAAGACCTGAAGCGACGATTGCGGGGAGAATGGGAACGAATACGTCGCCAATAGCCTTGAGTATCTGTTTCCAGATAGGCTGTGCAGCTGCTGCAGCTGCTTTGACATCATCCTTAGTGGCTTCGGTCATTCCCGTAACGCTGAGGAACTCGGAATAAACTTTGTTGACTGTGCCTGTACCGATGATGAGCTGAAGCTGACCGTTGTTCTCGAACATGCCTTTAACGCCGTCAACATTTTCGAGAGCTTTCTTGTCAACTTTACCGTTGTCTTTAATGACGAGACGGAGACGGGTTGCGCAATGGGCTGCCTGGACGATATTTTCACGTCCGCCGATGTGTGAAACGATTTGTTCAGCACATTTTCTGTAATCAAGTGCCATAATAAAATGATACCTCCTGAAAAAATTTTAGATTAATTTTAATTCCGCAAACGCTTTGGCTAAACCGTCATCATTAACAGAGGGGCATACCATGTCAGATAATGATTTGAGTTTTTCCGAACCGTTTGCCATACAGACGCTGAAACCTACTGTCTGTATCATTTCGAGATCATTCATGCTGTCGCCGAAGCCAATAGTTTCGGAGACAGGGACGTTGAAGTGTTTGCAGATAGTTTCAACGCCTAAGCCTTTGTTGAATGCTTTGTTGATGATTTCGCCGTTAACGCAGGTTGAAGATGAACCGCCTACTTTGACCTCCTGAATTACGAAGTTGAA
>JAFTBA010000233.1 GCA_017458545.1 Synergistaceae bacterium
GAAGCTCACGCTCTCTTCAGCCTTACCGTAAAACAGCTGCCTTTGCCCTTAGTGCTTTGCGCTGAAATTTTCCCTCCGTGAGCCTCTATTGATGCCTTAACGATTGCGAGTCCGACTCCGCTGCCGCCTGTTACTCTTGCTCTCGACTCGTCAGCGCGCCAAAACCGTTCAAAAATATTCGGCAGATCCTCAGCAGCTATTCCTATCCCAGTGTCAGCAACTTCAATCACTGCCTCATCACCCTGCGTATACAGCTTAACGCTAACCTTTCCGCCCTTATCGGTGTAACGTATAGCGTTCGACAAAAGATTATCGGTTACATGCCTGAAATTATCGCGGTCAATCTCGCACACAGCATCACGAAGTTCAGCACTCAAAGTTATGCCCGACTTCTCGAACAGAGGCGTGAAACTCTCAACTACTGCCGACAGAAATTTCTTCATATCCGTTATCTCAGGGTGAATCCCTAGCGTTTCACCTTCAAGCCTCGAAAGATCGTCAACATTCTTTATGAGTTCAGCCAAACGGTTCATCTCATTAACGCACAGATTAAGGCGTTCCGGAGTCGGTTCGAGTATTCCGTCAGCAATCGCCTCTATCTGAGTCCTTGCAGCCGTTAAAGGAGTTCTCAGTTCGTGGGCAACGTCAACCATTAAACGCCGTCTTAATTTCTCCTGACCCTCTAATGATCTGCCCAGTTCACCCACAACTTTTGTCAGTGCGTCAAGCTCCCTTATACCTGTGTGTTCGGCCTCACAGTGAACGTCATAATCACCCTTTGAAATTCTCTTAGTCCTCTCAATCGCAAGCGTTACGGGTCTGCTTAATTTTCCTGCTACAAAATATCCCGTTCCGCACGCAAGCACTATCACTACCAATGCACATGCAAGCGTGTAACTTATCAGGTACGATATGAATGACATCTCATAGCGTCCTGAAGGCAGTCTGCGTTCAATCTCAAGTCTTCCGGAATTTCCTGCAAGTTTTATGGTGATGTGTTCGGTTTTAGGGTGTGATGTTCGGCCTGAAGCTGATGATTTTTTTGCGTTCGGATTTGAATTTGAATGACTGCTGCGTAATATTGAGGGAGGTTTAAGGGTATAGACTTCATTGCCTGACGAGTCGATTAACGAGATAGTCATTCCGCCCCATTGGGGAGCAGGTCTGAGAACGTCCATAACTCTTCTGCGTTCCCAGACTCCTCCCTCCTCAAAGTAAAGGGCTGAAAGTGAATCGCCTAAATTTTCGAGGTCTGCCTTTCTGCGTTGTATCTGGTAATTCCTGAAAGCCTCAACGCTGAGTTTAACGCCCAGAAAAGGAACGATTATACCTGCAACGATTGAGAGCACAAAATAAAGCAGCATGAAATGAGTACGGAGTGATTTGTTTCGCATCATTTCTCGTCATCAAACCTGTAGCCGAAACCGTAAACAGTTTTAATCCAGCCGTTTTCGTGTCCCGGTTCAGCGAGTTTTTTTCTGAGGTTCTTGATGTAAGTGTCGATAGTCCTGTCGAAACCTTCATAGTCATCACCGAATGCAGAACGTATAATTTCTTCTCTTGACCATGTGCGTACAGGTTTTGACGCTAACGTTGAGAATATAAGGAACTCGCTTCGTGTTACGGGAATAGGTTTACCGTCCTTTCTGATTTCGACTCTTTCGGGGTCAATTTCGATTCTTCCTCCTGCGCAGAAACCTGAAGCAGGATTATCTCTTGTCGGCGACGGACGTAACTGTGCGCGTATTCTGGCCATGAGTACACGGGGGCTGAAAGGTTTAGCAACGTAATCGTTCGCGCCTATATCGAGTCCGTAAACAACATCGGACTCGCTTGTTTTGGCAGTGAGCATGATGACAGGTACTGAAGATTTTTCGCGTATACGTCTGCAAACTTCTTCGCCCGATAATTTCGGGAGCATTAAGTCGAGAATAACGAGGGAAATATCTTCGCGCTCAAAAATTTCAAGCGCAGTCATTCCGTCACCTGCCGTAACAGTGTCATAACCGTCGCGTTTAGCGTAAGCACTGATGACTTCGGCAATAGCTTCTTCGTCTTCAACGATGAGTATTTTCATAATATGTTCTCTTCCCCTTCACAACAAAATTAAATTGACTTCACAGCTCGTTCATATTCAGGTATTATTCTATCAGCGTTGAAAGTTGAAACAAGGAGGTAACAAAATAATGAGAAAGACAATATTCACCGCAGCATTAACGTTAATAGCAGCAGGAAGTATATTCATCGGAACATCACAGTCATTTGCAGCCGAAGAAGTCAAAGCGTCATTAAGGCCCGGCCCTCCTCCTCATAGTCATCATCACGGCATTCACAGGGAAGATCCTCCTCCTCACCATCAGCACCGTTATGATGACTGGGACAGACCGCACCACAGACCTCCTAATCATCATGACGATTGGGACAGACCGCCTCATCACCAGCCCCACAGACCTCCGCATCACGGGCCCGGTATGCCTCCTCCGCCTCCTCCCGGTGGACATCACGAGCGTGGAGTTCCTTCGCCTCACCGCTATTAAACGGTGTAAAATAGAAAACGAAAGGAGTTTGACTGTAACATGAAGAAAGTATTAACGGCAGTGATAATCTCAGCAGTAATAATGACAGTAACAGGAGCAGCATTTGCCGATGTGAGGATAAATCTTAATGTCGGCAGGAACATGGCTAAGAATGTTGTACATCCCTTTGAGGAAGAACCGCCCGTTACGCCGTACAAGCCTACGACAGATCCTAAACTGAAAAGACAGGGCGATTACAGACCTTCAGATTACGAGGGCAGACCCTCAAGACCTGTGAGACCGCCCCATGAGGATGGCACGAGGCCCTCAAGACCTACGAGACCGCCCTATGAGAATGGCACAAAACCTTCAATACCTGTCAGACCGCCTCACGAGGAAGGTGTAAGACCTTCAAGACCGCCTCTTGATGAAAGCAAAAGGCCCCCGAGACCGTCAGATTATGACGAAAGGTACAAAAGGAATATCCCTGCTGAGGGAGTATCACCGCGTTAGCAAAGTGAGCAAAGTGAAAGGAGATATTTAGGGAATGATGAAGAAAGTATTAGTGTTAGTATCAGTGATTTGCGTTATGTGCATTGCAGGAACAGCTTTGGCCAAGACCAATGCGAACGCTAAACGCCGCCGTCCTGTGCAGCAGAGAATTGAACGTCCTATGCCGCCGAAACCGGCACGTCCTGTTCCGCCGAAAAAGAGTCCGAGACGTTCGAGGTTTACGCCCGACATGCCTAAGGAGATTCGAGAGAAGACAGCCGAACTGGAGAAGCTGAAGATAGATCTTGAAGAGGCAATGACGAGCAGACCGTTGAACAAAGAGAAAGCACTTGATGTTCACGGTAAGATGCAGAAGGTCAGACAGGAGATTGAGGCGTGGAGGTTCGCTAAGAGGCTCGAACGCATTGAGGCAAGGCAGAACAGAGAGGCCGAAATGTTAAAGAAACTTCCTCCGCACCTTCAGGAGGAGGCAGGAATTTCAGAGGCAGAAGCCGAAGTTGAAGTTGAGGTTGAAGAGACCGTGAACGAAATTCAGAGCGATGATGTGAAGTAGCGTTGCGGTAAAGAAAATGATAAATCCCCTGTTATAATACGGGGGATTTTTTATGATGACGAAAGGAACGATTTTATGTATGAGTGATGTTACTGTAGTGTGTTGCTGGACGAACGAGGCGATGTACAATGATTTTGTGAACACCCTGAAATCCCAGAGCGTTCCGAGTGAGTTAATCGGTATTGATAACAGGGGCAACAAAGGTTTTACATCATGTGCTTCAGCTTATAACTCAGTGATAGATCAGGTAAAAACGAAATATGTGATTTATTCCCATCAGGATATATTGCTGAATGACTCTGAAGTACTGTCAAAATTTCTGTCATATCTTGAGACTATAGGCCATGATGATATTTTAGGTGTTGCAGGGGTGAGATTTGTTCCGTCAAATGTTATGGGCATAATCAGCGATATACAGAATCCGCATCCTTATATAGGCGGTCTTATACTGGCAGGCGGAAGGGCAGGAAAGCGCGTTGAGGGCGGAATAATGGAATGTGATACGCTTGATGAATGTTTTTTCGGAGGATATACACAGCATTTCAGGGATTATCCGTTTGATTCTGAGGTGTGCGATGACTGGCACTTATATGCCGCTGAAGCGTGTATGAATACAAAAGTTAATGCACACGCTAAAATATGGGTATGCAGTTCAAATATCATTCACAGGTCGGCAGGAAATGTAAACTCAAAATTTATATTCGGTTTTTGCAGGTTATGCCGTAAATATGCCAATGATTTTCCGTTCATAAGGGCAACATGCGGAAGTTCTCTCACTGATGAACGTCATCTCCGTTTTTTTGTTATGAAATATTATCTTCGTGCAGCTCCGCAAAATGCGTTCATGAAATTTATGGGACGAACAAAAATTTATGTTCCGCTGAGAAAGATTTACCGTGCCGTCAAAAAATTAATGAACAAAGAATAATATATACTTTGCCGTCAGCTCAAATAAAGTGGGGAAAAAAACCCCACTGTAATTTTTTTGTTACTGTACGTTACTCGCTGCCATCGTCAGAAAGCTCCTCAGACTCAAAATACTTCGCTATCTTATACATTACACCGTTCACGAATCTGGACGAGTCTTTAGTCCCGAAATCATTAGCCAGTGCAGCAGCTTCAGTTATTGCCGACTTAATCGGCAGCGACTTAATCATGAACCCTTCA
>JAFTBA010000234.1 GCA_017458545.1 Synergistaceae bacterium
GAAGCCCTCTGACTGTCCAGCAATTCACCGTAAAGTTTCGCAGCCTCAACAGTAGTAGCATTCGATTTAGCGTTCTGGGCAAACGCACGCCTCTGTTCGGGAGTGTAAGCCTTATTGTTGCTCTTCGATAATGCGTCCTTCCTAAGCATTTCGGACTCGTTCATTATCTCACGGAGGCGCGGCCTGTATTCGTTATCCATCTTCCTGATTAATTCCTCCTCAGTGTGAATCAGCAGGTCATTCAGCACTAAATACATTCCCGTGTAACGCTTAGTGATTTCGAGTGTGTTGCTGTCATTCTGGGAAAGTTCTTCGAGTTTAGTTACTACTGCTTTAACGTTGTCGAATATAACTGTGTTCTGCAAAATATCTTCGCCTGTTACGGAGTTCAAAAGTATTTCAGTCTGCGAGTCCGTCAACTCGAGTCCTATCTTCCGTAATTCCTCAGTCAGCTGTGAGTTCATTGCGTTCAGTTCAGACTCGGTCCTCTCAATTTCCTTCTCCTTCGCCGAAATCGCAGCGTCTGTTTTTTCCTTCGTCATAACCCAGAAAAAATATGTACTCTCAGGAGCGTTAATCCTTTTGTTACGGAGGTCATCAAGTTCATTACGCAGTGAAGTTATTTTCGTTCTCAATCCGACAGCTGATGCCCTTACATTTCCTGCATCGCCTCCCGAAAGTATTTCAAGTGCACGGTCGAGAATTGCGTTAATTTTTTTGCTGTTGCTCTCCTTGTCCTCCCGGAAAGGAAGCCATGTTGAATCGGGTAATGTTTCCTGTTTATCCCTCAGAGTTAATGCCTCGTTGAGATTCACTGATAACTTGTCCCATTTACCTGCTATGTTGTCAGGGAGGGCGTTATCAGGCGCGTTATCCTTTGAAGGTTCAGGCTCTTCGTCAGTGAACCACCCTGCTACATAACCCACAATCCCGTCCCAAGTATCTGAAGCATATCCGCTAATATCGTCCCAGCTGAATGCACTTGCACCGTTCGCAAATACAAGCGTTAAAATTATTATTACTGCAAATTTTTTCATAAATATTGACTCTCCCTTCCCGTTATTCTTTAATTGAACTGCTTGAATGTTAGTCAATGCGTATGGAGATTTTTTGTCTCAAACGAAACTCAGATTATAATAAATTTTTACACTTATTATTTTTAACGGAAGGTGAATTTTTTGCGTATTACTATTTTGACTAACGGCCCCGGTGAGTTATGGGGTTGGGTAAGACCTGTTGCATCGGAACTCAGACAGAGAGGTCATTCAATATCTTTATGGCTGCTGCCCTGTCCTTTCTCTTCAGGACATGAGCGTGAGGCTGCGTCTCTTCTGGGTGTCGATAAACTTGAAGGCCCTTCGTCTTTCTCCGCAATGTGGCGCGAAGCTGCTAACGAACATACTGACAAAATTATTCAGACAGGCGGCGAAATATCATTCGGCCTCAGAATGTCAAAGTTCTCAGGAGCATCATTAACGGTTTACAGTTACAGGCACAGAAAAGATATTCAGGGCGTTAAACTTTTAACGGCTTACCCTCAGCAGGTTAACAATATTCATTCGGCAATACCCATAGGCGACCTCGTTAAAGATTCCGTGAACATGGACGTTACTCCTTCAGGCTTAAACTCATGGCAATGGCCTGAAGATTCAAATTCACCGCGAATACTTTTTTTACCCGGCAGCCGTCCTGCAATACGTTCGGCAGTAATGGAATGGTTATGCGAACTCAGAGACAGAATCATTAAGCTGATACCC
>JAFTBA010000040.1 GCA_017458545.1 Synergistaceae bacterium
GGAAAAGGTCAGGAAATTTACATCGGTCAGGGCTGGCGAGGTAAAAAGATTCCTGACAGTGCTTTGGGAATAGGACGCTGTTGTTCCGGAGCAAAGAGAAATGTTAAGGGCTGTCCTCCCACTGCAAAAGATATAGTTCTAGGGTTTAGGAACTAGGGAAATAGGGAATAGGGTAGAGGGGATAGCTGACCCCTAACCCCTAATCCCTATCCCCTAGTAATCATAAGAGTCATACCGTCAACAGCCTTAACTACTCCTTTACTGCCTGCCTCAATTACACCTTCCTCACTCTTAGCACGCCATATCTCTCCGTGACACATCACCTGTCCTGCAACAGACTCACTCACTTCCGAAATAACTTCAACGTTCAAACCTAACATTCCCCGTTTACCCGTTGAAACTTTGCGCCTTAAACCCTTAACCACAAAATACGCTACGAACCCGAAACATATTCCCAGTGCTATGGCTGTTCCTGCTATGAATGACAACGAGAGCTGCAGCAGTTCGCCTCCGGGTGCGCGGAACAAAAACACTCCCCCTAAACAGAACACGGGCAGTCCCAAAAGCGAAAGCAGTCCAGAAGTCCCTGCAATTAAGTCAACGGCCATGAGTATAATTCCTGCGGCAATAAGTACTATACCTGCCCAGTTAAACGGTAACATCTTCAGTCCCACAGCACCGAGTAGCAGCATTACGCCCCCTGTAGTTCCGAGAATAAAACCTCCGGGAGTTATAACCTCGAAGAAAATCGCCATCATTCCTCCCGAAAGCAGCAAGTATGCAATTTCAGGGCTTGAGACGAACTGAATTATCTGCTCACTGAACGACATGTTTACGCGCGTAACAACTACTTCGTCATCAAGTTCGATTCTTGCTGACTGCTGACCGATTTTAACGCGTCTTCCCGAAACGGCCTTAATCAATGCGTTAATGTCTCCTGCTACGATGTCGATAACTTTCTCCCTTAACGCCTCATCAGCAGTGAGTGATATGCTGTCAACAATCATGAGTTCTGCAGTGTCCTGATTGCGTCCCCTAAGCTGAACGACTGAACGCATTTGAGCTTTGAGGTCGTTCATGACTTTTTTGTTCATGTCTCCTTCGGGAATGTTATCGCCTCCGCCCGTAACAGGGTGTGCAGCTCCGATGTTAGTGCCCGGAGACATTGCCGCTATGTGTGCTGACTGAACGATGAATGCTCCTGCACTTGCTGCGCGTCCTCCGGGGGGTATCCAGACTGCAACGGGGACTTTTGAGGCGAGAATGGCCTGAACGATTCCGCGCATGGCCTCAACGAGTCCGCCGGGTGTGTCGAGCTGAAATATCAGGAGCGAGTCGCCGTCAGCATGGGATTTGGCGATAGTTTCCTTGACGAACTCCTCCATTTGAACACCGACTGTGCCGTTGAGTTCGGCGAGGGTTACGGTTGATTTT
The DNA here is from genome assembly GCA_017458545.1 of Synergistaceae bacterium. Lineage (GTDB taxonomy): Bacteria > Synergistota > Synergistia > Synergistales > Aminobacteriaceae > JAFUXM01. The sequence continues at coordinate 1,435 of JAFTBA010000040.1, forward strand.
GCGTTTGCAGGAAACGTGAGAAGTAATAATATCAGTGTACATAAAATTTTTTTCATGAATGTTATTCCTCCATATGAATTTTTGAATCATCTTACTGTATTGCACCGTGAGAGAGTAGAAGTTTTACGGTTTCAGCATTCTCGTTTGACCAATTATATACGCAAATAACAAACGCATAATCGCACCCTTTGAGAAAACAAAAACGGTGTCCCTTAAAATTTCAGGACACCGCAAACATAATTTCCGAAAATTACTAGCCTATCTCAGCAATGAGTTTCTCGACAGCCTCATGAGCATCGGCAGGAAGTTTATCGATTCCGCCTCTCTCGGTATCGCGCGACTTGATGAAGTTAAGTCTGTCCTGGAAACGCTTTTTCAACTGAGTCCTGTACTCTTCGTTCTTGAGGTCAGCGTCAAATCCCGGTATCTCCATCGTCTTAATGCCCGACAAATTACCGAAAGGTACCCACTGAGCTTTGCCCTCA
>JAFTBA010000235.1 GCA_017458545.1 Synergistaceae bacterium
AACACCGACTCTGGTCAACATTCCGACGCTGACGCTGAAGGGGTGAGCCTTGATGTAGTCGCGCAGTTCGCTGAAAGTCTTGAAGCCGCGTTCTTCCATTGAGCGTCTCGAAGTTGCGATAACGTCGATGGCGTGAACGAGTCTTGCAACTGGAACGAACTCGTCGAGGAACTTGAACTTCATCTCGCCCATGACGTCCTGAATCAGGAGGCTCTGGGTACCGAGCATGAAGGTGTAACCGTCGGCAGGCTGCTCGCGAGTGTAAGCAGCGCCGTTGACGCCGTTGCCGCCAGTGATGTTGACGACTTCGACTTCCTGACCGATCTCATTCTTGAGCAGCGGAACGAGAGCACGGAGTGTCGAATCTGCACCGCCGCCCTCTCCCCAAGGGCAGACGATGATGACTTTGCGGTCGAATTTCCACGCTGACTGGGCAGGATTGGATTCGTCAGCAGAGAAACACGGAGTGCAAATCAGAACCGCAAGTAACGCTGTGAGTACTAAAAATGCAAAACGTTTCACGAAAAATTTACCTCCTGAATACAAAATATATATATAAATCGGGTGAGAATATTATAGCGTATGGAATGTGTAATTAACATCAGGGGGCAAAAAAAATTCCCCTCACCGATTTAACGGTAAAGGGAGAAAATTTTACCTGCGGAACAAATACTACTTGCTGACCTTGAGGACTCCGTCACCTGCTTTAACTTTGCCGCCTTTGACGAGTGCTTCGACTTTGGCAAAGTCCTTTGAGTTGGACACGGCCATAATCACTGTGTCATCGTAGCCTGAATTTCTGACCTTCCAGAGGTCCATAGTGAGCAGGGGTTCACCGCGCCTTACTACCTGATCCAGTTTTACGCGGTTCTTGAAGCCCTCTCCCTTCATGTTAACGGTGTGAATACCTGCGTGAACAAGTATCTCGATTTCACCTGCTTTGATTACGACAGCGTGAGCCGTCTCAGTAACCTCCGAGACAATTCCGTCAATGGGTGCGACGATGTTACCGTCCTCAGGTTTAATCCCTATGCACTGACCGAGCGCGCCTCCGGAAAATGCCTCGTCCTTGAGGGCTGACATCGGTATGAAATCTCCTGAGACGGGTGAACTCAACTCAGCAGGAAAAACTACGGGTGCAGGTTCTTTTTTTGTGAAACTGAATAACGGCATTGAATGTTTACTCCTTACGTTCAAAGATTGGCAGATAGGTTGATGTTTGTGCATTATATCCCGAAAATATGTCCGTGTCAGTGATATACCATGCAGAAATTTTTTGACATTTAAGAGAAATAAGCATTGTTCAAAAATCATACACCCCTGCAAAAGTTTTTATCTCTTCCGCTTAATCGGGCAAATAGCCGCAATCATCATCATAAGAAACAGCCCTGAACCCATAAGGTTACAGCCGCTGCTGTTCTTGCTGCTTACGCCTCTGTCGTCAAGTATAGCCTCATCAATTACAGATATAATCTCATTCCTCATTTCTTCAGGCAAGTTCGCTATCCTGAAGCTGTGAGACTGTTTAGGGTCTGCGATAATTTTGACGTGAGTATTGCCTGCTAGGTCATCTTCGGTAAGGCCGAGAGAGTACCAAGGATCTGATGTCCCGTAAAGGAATATTACTTTGCTGTCAGTTGTCCGTACCCATTCGTAGATTCTGTTGCGTGTTTCAGGTGAAAACGTGAAAGCCTCCATCTGCTCGTCCGTGAACATCATCCTGTAGAGTATATCCTTATCCATGTCCGGTGTAATCGCAAGTTCAGCCCCGCTTCCGTCAGCAGCAAGAGCCTCACGAAGATAATCAAAGCTGTAATCATGCTCACCCATCTCTGTAGCAGCCTGAACGTAATATTGGAACAGATAATCAAGC
>JAFTBA010000041.1 GCA_017458545.1 Synergistaceae bacterium
AGTCAACGGCGGTAAACTTTTAAGCCCTTACATAGTCAAAGAAGCCGTGAACTCTCTCGGTGAACTCGTCTACAAGGGTGAGCCTAAAATAATGCGCGAAGTAATGACCCCTGATACTGCCCATTGGATGCGCGAGGCAATGCGCAGAGTCGTAACTGAGGGTACAGGCAGAAGAGCTGCAACAACTATCACTGATGTTGCAGGCAAAACAGGAACTGCTCAGGTTGCAGGCAAAGGCGGTTACGCCCCGGGCAAATATGTTGCGTCATTCATAGGCTTCTGGCCTTACGAAGAACCTAAGTACCTCATGCTCATCTCAATAGGCGAACCCTCTAACGGAAGATATTACGGCGGTGATTTGGCAGCACCCGTGTTCAAATCAATAGTTGAGGAAATGGCTGAACTTGAATATTATTCTTGATGACAAGAAAAATCTCATAAAGGCAGGTTAATATTTTGAGCGTTAATTTTAGGGATGTCCTGAGCTTTTTACGGGATAAGGGCGAACATGTCGGAGTCCGTATTAAGTCTCAGGACAATTTTAATGTTGAAATCTCTGACGTTATTTCCGACAGCAGAGACGTAACTAAAGGTACTCTGTTCGCTTGCATAAAAGGCGAAATTTCAGACGGTCATAACTTTATTGACATGGCTGAAGCTAAAGGGGCTTGCGCTCTCCTCTGTGAACACAGCGTTGACTCTCAGCTGCCTCAAATTATTGTCGAACGGGTAAGAAAACATCTCGGTGAAATCGCTTCACTTGTTTACGGTAATCCTTCAGAAAAGTTACTCATGATAGGCATAACAGGCACTAACGGCAAAACTACAACAAGCTACATAATCCGTTCAATACTTCAGGCTGCAGGAATAAGAACAGGGCTTCTCGGAACTATAATCGAAAGCGACGGAATAACAGATAAGGACGCTGACAGAACTACTCCCGAAAGCTGCATAGTTCAGCGCCAGTTAGCTCACATGGTCAATAACGGCTGCGGTGCATGTGTAATGGAAACTTCATCGCACGGTTTATTCTTGGGACGGCTTAAAGGTGCATTATATGACGTTCCAGTGTTCACTAATCTATATCCTGAGCATTTAGATTTTCACAAGGACATGGAGAATTATTTTGCAGCTAAAAAATTGCTGTTCACGGATTACACTAAACAGAATTTCAAGGGTGCTGCAAATTTTGATGACCCTTACGGCAAAAGACTCCTCGCTGAGTTCGGCGAAAATCTCTCAGGATTCGGACTCACTCAGGGCGCAGACTCGCGCGTAACTTCATCGCGCACTGACATCAACGGTACTGACCTCGTAATCGAAGCAAATGGACATGACACTCTCAGCTTACACAGTCCCCTTGTCGGAGCGTTCAACATCATGAATACACTCTGTGCGGTTACGGCAATGCGCGGACATGTCGATGACGGGGCAATCATTAAGGGAGTCGCTGACGTTCCGCAAGTACCAGGCAGACTCGAACGCATAGACCTCAATAACGGCGCAACTGTCTTCGTTGATTTCGCGCATACACCTTCGGCATTAGCGAGCGTTCTGGGAGTCATAAGAGGGCTTTCGGGCGGTAACAGGAGAATCATATCGCTGTTCGGTCACGGAGGAGGACGTTACCATCAGAACAGACCCGAACTCGGTAAAGCAGCCTCAGAATTTGCTGATGAAGTGATTATTACTTCAGACAACGCACGCGATGAAGACCCTGCCGAAATCGCCAAAGCTATCGAAAACGGCGTAACAGTTCCGCACAGAACAATCCTCGACAGACACGAAGCTGTCAACACAGCTCTCGGCAGCTTAAAGTCAGGGGATATTTTAGTGATTACGGGCAAAGGCCCTGAGAAATTCATACTCATCAAAGACAAAAAAATACCGTTCAATGACTCGCAAACGGTAACTGCATGGAGGGATTCGCATTAAAATGAATATGACGCTTAAAGAATTATTTGACACTGTGCCCGATGAATTTGCAGGGCTTGAATTTCCTAATCATCTTGCTACTGACAGCAGAGATGTTATTCAGGGTGGGGCATTCGCTGCGCTTGAGGGCGAAAAAACTGACGGACATATTTACATTCCGCAGGCCGTACAGAACGGTGCATCTTTAATCATCGTACGTAAAGGCAAAAAACCTGAAGGTCTTAGCGTTCCAGTAATTGAGCTCGAAAATCCTGAGAGGGATCTGGCTGAAATTGCCTCCCGAAAACTGAAAGCTCATTCCGAAAAAAAACTCGCCGACATAATCGGCATAACAGGCAGCGTAGGAAAAACTACTACACGCGCTGCTCTCCAGAAAGTTTTATCTCAGCGTTTCAACGTTCACGCTCCCGAAAGAAGTTTCAACACACTAATAGGCTGTACCGCTACAGTCATGGCCATGCCCCTTGAAACTGAAATATTAATACTTGAGTTCGGTGCCAACAAACCGGGAGAGATTAAAGAACTCACAGAATATTTCCCTCCGTCAATAGCTGTCTTAACCGCAATAGCCCCCGTTCATCTTGAAGGGTTCGGCAGCGTTGAAGGTGTACTCAGTGAAAAATCAGAGATAACACGTTCAGTTAATATCAGAAAAATAGTATTCAACAATGACAATGAATATCTTTCAGAGGCATTCAGGTACGTTGTTAAGTCAATGGGTGTAGGTGAACATAAAGACTCAGATTTCGTCATAAGTCATGACACTTCAGATTATCATTTGCCCGCATTATCGTTCGTCCTTGCTCACAGACTTACTCAGGAAATCGCGCGTTTCACAGCAAATATTTGGGGCAAACATAATGCAGTACCCTTATCGCTCGCAGCAGCTGCAGCTCATGAACTCGGTGTGAGTCTTCAGGACAGTTCGGAAGCACTAAGTGATTTCCATGCGCTGACAGGGCGCGGAAGAGTCATAATCACTGACGGAGGAAAACGCTTCATCGTTGACGACGCTTATAACGCTAACCCTGCATCAATGTCGGCATCTCTCGAAACTTTTGCGAAGGTTAAATGTTCGGGTAAAATTGCCGTTCTCGGTGAAATGAGAGAACTAGGTGAGAACTCGGCCATGTATCACAGTCAGCTCGAACCGTTACTCGAAGGAATCGACAGGGTGATATTAGTCGGTGATGTTTGGCGCGAAGCATTGAAAGGTGATTACGATTTCGTTAAAACATGGCAGGAAGCTCTCGAAATCCTGAACGGTATTAACGAATGG
>JAFTBA010000042.1 GCA_017458545.1 Synergistaceae bacterium
AAACGCAGTAAATGATCCGTTAAGTGAGCAGAGACAGTTAATTACGACTTTACTCGCACTTAATTTTTCAGGGCGCGACGTTATTAATCTTGTGAGTGCCGGCGGTGAAAATGAAGTGCTTGAAAATGAAGAGCATGAGGAAACTACGAGCGGAATAGGAACATCAGGTTCTGGCTGTTATGCAGGAATGTTCCCGTTAATGTCCTTACTGCCTCTGACACCCGTAATAATCAGGAAAAAACGTTAATCAACCAATCACGTGCAAATTACAAAAAATCTCCTGCCCGTATCACAAAATACAGACAGGAGATTATTTTTGTAAACACAATGAGTTTGCGCTATTTTTGATATAATTTTTGCATCCAATAGGCTTTATTAAAGTAAAGGAAGTGCAATAATTTATGAGCGAAGTAAAGCGTATGAAATATTGTATTGACGGCAAGTGGTTGGAATCAAAAGCTGACAAATACATGCCTGTAACCGATTCCAGCACTGGAGAAATCATTGCCGAAGTCCCTTGCTGTACGGCTGATGAATGCGAAGCCGCTATAGCTTCTGCTGACAGGGCTTTCCTGTCCTGGTCTAAACTCTCCATGTCTAAGAGAGTTCAGTATATGTTCAAATGGCGCGAAGTCCTTTACGCTCACAAAGAAGAGCTTTCAATACTTTGCGCTAAAGAACTCGGCAAAACTCTTAACGAGGCTAGAGGCGATGTTCAAAAAGCTATTGAACCCACTGAAGAAGCATGTGCCGCTAATGTCCTCATACAGGGTGATGCCGCTATGCAGGTAACTACTGACTATGACACTTCAACTTACAGGTTTCCGCTCGGTGTCTGTGCCGGCATAGTTCCTATGAATTTCCCGGCTATGATTCCTTGGGGATGGATGGTTCCGCTTGCTGTTGTCTGCGGTAACACTGTCGTTTTGAAGGCTAACAGTCAGACTCCTCTCACTTCAATGCGTATGCTTGAACTTTTCTACGAAGAAGCTGGGTTCCCTGAAGGTGTTGTTAATCTCGTTACCACTAACCGCGCTGAAGCTGAAATATTCCTGACAGATCCGAGAGTAAAAGCAGTAACTTTCGTAGGCACAACAGGCGTAGGAAAACATATTTATTCGGTAGCTGCTGAACACGGAAAAAGAGTTCAGGCTCAGTGTGAGGCCAAAAACCATGCTCTTGTACTGGCAGACTGCAATCTCGAAGCTACTACTAACGCTATCATCAACTCAACTTACGGCTGTGCCGGTATGCGCTGCATGGCTCTTCCCGTTGTTGTTGTCGAGGAAGCTATTGCAGACAGGTTTGTTGCAATGCTCAAGAAAAAAGCTGAAGCCATGATAGTCGGATGCGCTTACAAAGAAGAAACTAAACTGGGGCCTGTAGTTTCAGCATCGCATAAAAAGAAAGTATGCGATTGGATTCAGAAAGGAATTGACGAGGGCGCGGAACTTGTGCTTGACGGCAGAAACATTGTTGTTCCCGGCTATGAGAAAGGATTTTTTGTCGGACCTACTATCCTCGATCACGTTAAGCCCGGTATGTCCGTTGGTGACTGCGAAATTTTCGGGCCTGTAACTTCCGTCAAGAGAGTCAAAAATTACGAGGAAGGCATAAAAGTCATGAATGCCAATCCTTTCGCTAACGGTTCATGTATCTTCACCGGCAGCGGTTACTATTCCAGAAAATTTGTCATGGATACTGACGGCGGTATGGTCGGCGTTAATGTCGGTATACCTGTTCCGAGCGCATATTTCCCGTTTTCGGGCAACAAGGACTCATTCTTCGGGGATCTTCACGTACTCGGCAAAGACGGCATACGTTTCTTCACCAGGGCTAAGACAGTAACAAGCCACTGGTTTGACGAGGAAGCAGGAAAGAGAACCGTAAACACTTGGGAGGGAAGCACAGAACAGTAATTTCTACTGTAGGGCCGTCAGCGCTACAGTCGTATGAAATGTGAGGTGATAATGCGTGAGTACAAGATATTTAGATATTGATGAAAGCAGAAATTTTGACATTATATTTCTCGGACGTATAGCCGTTGATTTCAATCCTGCTTATTCGGAACACGTAAAAGAAGAGTTCAAACCCTTGAAGAAAGTTCATTACTTCGAGAAATTTGTCGGAGGCTCTCCGGCTAATACTGCCTGCGGAATAACAAGACACGGAATGAAAGCTGGTTTCTTCGCTACTGTCTCTGAGGATCAGCTCGGTGATTTCGTCGTTGATTATTTCAATGAGCACGGAATAGATACGTCCCGCATAACCAGAGCTAAACACGGTGAGAAAATAGGACTTACATTCACTGAGCTTTTATCATCAAGTGAGAGCAGCATTTTGATGTACAGGAATATGGCCGCTGACCTTCAGCTCAGTGTTGATGACATTGACGAGGATTATATCAGGCAGGGCAAAGCTCTACTCATCTCAGGTACTGCTCTTGCCGAAAGCCCTTCAAGGGAAGCAGCATTGAAAGCCGTAATGCTGGCAAAAAAGAATAATACACGGATAATCTTTGACATAGATTACAGGGCGTACAACTGGAAGAGTTATGACGAAATTTCAATCTATTATTCGGCAGTTGCCCGCGAAGCTGATATTATTCTCGGGTCGCGTGAAGAGTTTGACCTCACCGAAAAATTAATCCTTCCTGGCATGACCGATATTCAGAGCGCAAATTACTGGTTCGGCTGCAACGCTAAAATTGTCGTCATTAAACACGGCATGAAGGGTTCTACTGCTTACACTTCGGACGGGCAGCAGTTCTCAATAAAACCCTTCCCAGTTAAAGCACGAAAAGGTTTCGGCGGCGGAGACGGTTACAGTTCTGCATTCCTGTTCGGAGTCTTTCAGGGCTGGGACATAATTGACTGCTTAGAGTTCGGTTCTGCTGAAGCATCTATGATGGTTCACAGTAATAACTGTTCTGATGACCTCCCTACTACAGAGGAGGTTCGCGCATTCATTGAGAAAGAGAAAAAAGAGTTCGGCGAAATGGTAGCAAAATGTTAAGGCAAAAAAACAGGCTCTCTTCATGTAAGGGAGCCTGAAAATTATTTCTTTTACTCTGTTACTTCATGACTTTAACGGGGATTCCGCCCTTCTCGCATGATTCCTTAGCCGCTATGGCTATCAATACGGGCTGAAGTCCGTCAAACGCTCCTACAGGCGTGTCAGTGTCATTCAAACAGGCCTCTACAAACTCGCATTCCTCATTGATGTATGCGTCATTGTAACGTTCAAGGAAGAACCAAAGAGGTTTCTCACTCATAACGCCGTCACTGGTGTAAAGCGTTGTGTTGTTAGGCGTTTCATTGTCGGCAGTTATACATCCTTTTGACCCGAATACCTCTACACGCTGGTCATAACCGTATACTGCCTGCCTGCTGTTATCGATTACTCCTAACGCTCCGTTAGCAAACTTCAGCATTATGACGCATGTATCTACATCTCCTGCTTTGCCGATTTCGGGATTCACTAAACATGTTCCGAATGCGCTGACCTCTTCAACTTCTGAGCCTGAAAGGTAGCGCACCATATCGAAATCATGTATCGTCATGTCAACAAATATTCCTCCTGACACTTTGACGTAGCTTATAGGAGGGGCTTCAGGGTCTCTGCTTGTTACTTTAACGATATGAACATCACCGAGCGTTCCTGATTTCACTGCCTCATGAACCCTCTTGAAATTCCTGTCGAACCTCCTGTTGAAACCTACCTGATATTTCACTCCTGCTTTCTTAACCTCGTTAAGCACTTCGCGGATCTTATCGAGGTCATGATCTATAGGCTTCTCGCAGAATATATGTTTTCCTGCCCTTGCTGCCTCTATTGAGATTGGCGAATGGGTGTCAGTTGATGAACAGATGAACACCGCATCAATTTCAGGATCGGCAAGAACTTTACGGTAATCGCTCGTGAAAAACTTAATGCCCAGATTTTCGGCAAGTTCTTTAGCTGCAGGTTCATAGACATCGGAAATCGCTGCAAGTTCAGCACAGGGCACTCGCGTTTTAAGATTGTTGGCGTGAAGTTTTCCTATACGGCCTGCTCCGATTACTGCTACTTTAAGTTTTTTGGTCAATTTTTTTGTCCTCCCTTAGTACTTTCTTGCTGTGCTTTCATGCTCAAGGTGATTCTTCCATGCTGCACGGTTCGCTTCCGTTCCTCCGACTTCGGCTGAACCTACGCGCCACCATGCTCCATAACCTTCCGTCATGGATTTGGGCATGACTTTTATGTCGAATACAACTGGAACTCCCTTAATGCTTTTTGCTTCGGCAAACGCCTTTTTGAGTTCGTCCATTGTCCTTACGGTATAGGCTTTTGCTCCGTATGCACGCGCTATTCCGGCAAAGTCAACTGAGATAAATTTACCGTCATGCTTTCCCGTTTCAGGGTTACGGAACCTCAGCTCAGTGCAGAGCGTCTCATTTCCCTGCCCTACCTGAAGATTATTTATGCACCCGAATGATGAGTTGTCGAACACTACAATGTTTATTTTCATGTGTTCCTGTATTGCCGTGAGAAGCTCTGAATGAAGCATAATAAATGCACCGTCACCAACCATAGAATAGACTTCATGATTTTCACCGACAGCGAATTTCACACCGAGTGCTCCCGAAATCTCATAGCCCATACAGGAATAGCCGTACTCCATGTTGTATGTGTCCAGACCTCTTGCACGCCACATCCTCTGCATGTCACCGGGCAATGAGCCTGACGCTCCTATAACGCTGTCCTCGGCGTCTATCATTCTGTTGAACGCTGCAAGTACTGTTGTCTGGGTCAGGTGTGAGTTAACGTCCTCTGCAAATTTGAAGGCTGAAGCTGCGTTCGCGTCATTCACTTCAGGCACGTAACCTTCTCCGAACTCTATCGAGGCTAAACGGTCATATTCCTTATTCCATCCCGATACTGCTGCAACGATTTCACCGCCGTAAGACGTCTTATAACCCTCAAGAGCAGCAGACAGTTTAACGAGGGCATCTCTTGCGTCAGCTATTACAGGTATTGCATCGAGCTTAAACGCCTGAAATTCTGATACGTTGATGTTCACAAATTTTGCGTCATCACGGAAAAGCCATTTTGATGACGTTGTGAAATCCGTATACCTTGTGCCTACGCCTATAATCATGTCTGCTTCCTTTGCGATTTCGTTCGCAGCTGAGCAGCCTGTTACGCCGAGTCCTCCGAGATTCAAAGGATTATCCCAAAGAACTGCACCTTTGCCCGACTGGGTTTCGCCGAACGGTATCGAGTACTTTTCAGCAAACGCCTTGAATGCCTCATGAGCCTCCGA
>JAFTBA010000236.1 GCA_017458545.1 Synergistaceae bacterium
AATGAAAATACTCTGTCATAAGCGACAGATTTACGTGTTTGTTTAGGAACGTCTGTAAGAGTATCTTTTTTTTTGCTGACGGGAAGCTGTTTAGCTGAGGATTTACGCTGACGCTGCAGCTGTAAAGGTTTGATTTCGGCAATGGGGTTATCAGGTTTAACCGTATCGTGCTTAACGGTTATAACGATTTCAGAGTTTTCAGCGGAACGTTTAACAATATCCCTAGCTAAAGGAGTAACGGTCATCAAAATAACGATTAACGATAAAACGACAGCCCTTACGAGGACAGCCGTTTTACCTGAAGAACAGTTTTGAGGTGAATTATAGTGTTCACCAAATTCGCGGAACATTCTGAGCGATAAATCTTCAAGGTCAGCTCTAGCGCATTGAGCGTCCATGAGTGCAGTTTCTTTAGCGCCTGAGCTGTAAGATTTTTTGAAGCGTTCGAGCCAGCGTATAATGCTGTCAACTTTTTTCTCAGTGTTATTAATCATAGCTTAGGCCTCAACTCCGAGCAACAGTCTCATTTTAGCGATAGCAGCGCGTCTTAATCTGTAAACGTGGCTGAGGTCTAAAGATTTTTCGCGAGCAATATCCTTAGGTTTTTTGCCTTCAAAGAATAAGGCTGAAACAATTTCTGCTTCCCTGCCGTCTAATTTTGAGACAGCAGCAGAAGCGTCGAGCCAATCATCGCCGTCATTATCGTAGTAAAAATCGTGTTCATTAATACCGAGCCATTCATCAGGGACAGGCAGGGGAGCTTTTTTCTCAGAACGTTCTAACATGTTAATGATTTGACCGTGTATTTTGTGGTAAGCGTAAGTTGAGAATTTGAGTTCGCGTTCAGGCTCAAATTTATCGACGGCACGGATTAGGGCTAACATACCTTCCTGAATGATGTCCTGCCTTAAAGCGTTGTCAGCAGTATGAATTTTACCAGCAATCCACCAGACTAAAGGTCTGTAGGAAACTATAAGTTCTTCCCTTGCGTTCATATCGCCTTGAGAACATAAGCGCCATAATTCACTTTCGCGTTCAGGGCTCAAAATAAATTCACTCCTTTTGTTAAATGACAGCAGTCATTAGAAAATAACAATGAAGGCTCATTATGAGGATTAATTTCGATGCAGCTTAAGGAACAGTTAAAGACTTCGATGTTCCAGACGGCATGAGGGGATAAGCCGAGCAATATAGCGAATATAGCACGAATTATACCCCCGTGAGTTACGGCAATAACTCTTTCACAACCGGATGATTTAATGATATTAATAGCGTGTTCTAATCTTGCAGTAATTTCGTGCCAAGTTTCAGCACCATCAGGAGGATTGAAGAAGGGGTCAGATTTCCATCGTTTAAAATCCAGAGGTCTCTCAGCCTCCAGCATTTTTAATGATTGGCCTTCCCAATTACCGAAATTAATTTCAATGAGTTCAGGGAGTATTACGGGAGTTAAGTTATGAGGCTGAGCTATTTTGAGAGCAGTAAGATGAGCGCGTTTAAGCGGACTGGAGTAAATTATCAGAGGAGCAGCCAGAGCAGTTAATCTTTGAGCGACGTTTAAAGCCTGTTGATAGCCCTCAGGAGATAAATCGCTGTCAGTTCTGCCCTGAAATTTTCCTAATTTGTTCCAATCTGTAATACCGTGCCTGACCAATAATATTTTCATAGTTAAATTCACTGTTCTTCATGTAAATTTTTACGCAATTATAGCATGTTTCGGTAAGTATTATATGCTTTTACAGGTGTGGTATTATGACAAAGATTTTCACGTGAAGGGAGTTCATAAAAAATATAATGTATATCACTCCGATTGAAACTTATGCATTGAAACTGAGGGATTTATATATAACACATGGTTTCAAGCCGTTCAGGATGAGACGCTTTGAGGAATATGATTTTTACGCAGACAAAAAAGATTTCTTAGCATCTAATGCTATCTTAACCTTCACGGATTTAAACGGCAAATTAATGGCATTACGCCCTGATGTAACGCTTTCACTGATTAAACGTGGTATTCAGGGAAAATACTGTTACAACGAAAATGTTTACAGGCCTGATGAAAATTCCAATACATTCGGAGAGATACAGCAGTCAGGATTAGATGTACTCGGAACACTGACAGATGAAGATACTGATGAAGTAATTACGCTTGCAGTTGAGAGCCTGAAGTTATTAGCCGATGGTAAAGACTACACGCTCAACATAGCCGACGCAGGTAAAGTAGCCGAACTTCTCAGCAACTCTGCTAACAAATCGGAAATACTCCGGGCATTGTCAGCACGAAACATTAACGCCCTTATGAAACTTAATGCCCCTGAAGAACTCATCAGCTTATTAGGAGCTATAAACCCGGTCAGCAAAAAAAATATTGAGCATACGCGCACAGATTATTCAATAGTACGAAATATCTCTTACTATAACGGTCTAGTCTTTAACGGTTATATTGAGGGTAATCCTTACAGCGTGTTATCCGGGGGGCAGTATGACGGAATATTGAGGACAGCACACTCTCAAATTCCTAACGGTTTAGGATTTGCGATAAATCTTGACAGGTTATAAGGGACAGTGAAATGATAAACATAGCGCTCCCAAAAGGAAGACTGGCAAATAACATCAGTGAAATGCTAGCGAAAGCAGGATATTTATTCGAT
>JAFTBA010000237.1 GCA_017458545.1 Synergistaceae bacterium
GATTCTGACATGACCGCCCTTTACCGCGATTTAATGTCCGTCATCACCTCAAAGCGAATCCGTGATGAAGACCGCAAACGCCTGATCTCCCATTACAACGCCTCAGAACAGAAACTCATCACTTACGCTATGTCCTCCGTCAAAACTCATCAGGCACTCTCGCAAGCCTTCAGGAATGAAGCATCAGCCTCAGCAAATGAGATCGACAGCCTAAAATATGAACAGTCCTTAGTCATAACAAGCTGGATAGGCAATATGTCAGCCGCTTGCGTCTCATCATTCTTCGGAAATATTTTCGGTGAAATCAACATGCTCGCTGACAGTATGAAGTCCTACCAGTCCTACAGGGATTTATCATCGAAACGCGATGATGCCCAGCATAACATTCAGCGCGCTAAAAGTGCTCAGGCTGTTGCGGAAGCAAGAATCTCAGGCCTCAAAGAGGAACTCGAAAAGGACTCAGAGATTCTCAAAGAGGAACTCAAAAATTCCCAATGGAAATTGGACAAAGAAGAGTTATCCGAATGCGACTCGCTTCAGCAGAAATTACTCACAGCCTCATGGAACTTACTGCGGAAATATAACCTCCCCGATTCCTACAGGCTCACTCAGAATATTCTCAGGAATTACGGCAAAGCCCTTAACGAGTCTGACCCTGCAAAAAAATTGCGTATGCTCCGTGTACTTGAGGATGAATTTTCTGTTTACCCTCCATACTGGTTCTACAGGGCTAAGGCAGCTGAAGAATCAGGCAATGAACGCGAGACCGTTTACAGTTTCAACAGGTTCAATGAGGTTTGGAGACCTGTTCTCAGAAAAGACCCCTACAAGCTCGAAGCAGAAAAATATCTGGTCCGTAAACTCGCTGACGATGACCCTCAGAAAAATTCTCAGGCAATCCTGAACTCACTCGAAATAATCAGAGCTAACACTCCCAAAGATGACTGGGCCGATAATTTATTTGCAGGAGTTGCGTTTTTCGTGATGGGCAATAAGGAACAGGGTATTGAATGCGTAGAGATTAACATTGATTTCGAGTACGAGAACGAAATCAGTACGGCAATACTCTCTCTGATGAAGAAGGATGATATGGACTCTGTTAATGAGGCATTAAGGACTCTGAGATTAAACGGTCTTGTTAAGGGAATGAGTGATGATGTTAGAGTCAGGGCATTGGCACTTGCAGATTTTTTTGACGGTGTTGAAGGTTCACGTGAGAAGCTCGAACGTTTAAGTTCATCGGAGGAAAGCCCCGTAATTTTTCACGCTCTCAGAATCGCTGAACAGTCGAAAGGAAACGGACAGGATTTCGGAACTGTTGTTGAGTACGTGAATGCTCATGACAGACTCAAAGGGAAAATTAACGGCGATTATTCGGAGGTAATGCCCGTAGTGATGAGCTGTGCAAGCAATGATTCGGTGAGTGCAAAAATTTTCATGGCCGATTCGCTGATGTTCGGCTGGGGAACGGAACAGGATTTGAGGAGGGCAGGAGAAATTTTCGGGGAGCTTGCCGATAACGGGAACGCTTACGCGCAAATTGTGATAGTACAGCATCATTTTGCCTCACAGAAATATGGAACTCCGAAGAAAAAATATAGTCAACAGGAACTGACCGGGCATGTAAAATAACCAAAAAGGCGGTGTAAAAAATGGAATTCTTAAAACATATTGAGACAGTGTTTCAGCTGATAGTGCAGTACGGAATACTCTTAATGGAATGCGTAGGAGTAATGATACTATTGTTCACTGCGTTGAAGTCGATATGGGGGATATTCACGCGGGATCCTCATGTACGTTTGACGCTTGCGAAGGGCATAGCGTTGTCGCTTGAGTTCAAGCTGGGCGGAGAGGTATTGAGGACTGTAATAGTCCGCGAATGGTCGGAACTTGCTATACTCGGAGCGATAATAGTGCTTAGGGGTGCTTTAACGTTCCTGATTCACTGGGAGATTAAGACCGAAGAAGCGAGCTTGAAGTAGGTATTAGGGGAGAGGGACTAGGGGTTAGGGGTTAGCTATTCCCCTATACTCTATACCCTATACCCTGTAATATTGAGGTGATTAGAAGTGAATGCAGTATCAGAGAAAATTTACGGAACAGTGATACAGGAGATTGATTATGATGATGAACCGCCGCTGAATGACGATGAGATTCGCGGACTTGAGATTGCTGACCGTGAGATTGCCGAAGGAAAAGCGATTCCGTTTTCGGAAGTATTCGGGGATTTGTGGGGAGGGGTAAGGGATTAAGGGCTAGGGGTTAGCTATTCCCCTGTTCCCTCCTCCCTATACCCTAGTATCCTATACCCTGTTACTTGCAGATTGAGTCGATCCACTCAAACAGCTCAGGAATATCATAATTCCCGTCATGAGGCACTCCCCAAACGGCAGCAACATCAGCGTCATACCCTGCGTCCCTGAGATTGAGCGCGAGTATCGCGGGAACAGCAAGCGATGTATCCCTGTCTTTAACGCCGTGCCTGATACGCCAGTGCTTTGCGGTATTAACGCCGTCTTTGCCGATGAAGTTCAACGGGTTCATGACGTAAATTTTCTCAGCGTCAGCCATAGCAGGCTTTTCGGCTGTTGAATGTTTGAACGCATATTCGGTGAAATGCCTGTCGTCAAATTCGTTGTTCTCGTAGCTCTTCATGTTCAGCGAGTCAAAAGCAGGAGCAGCTTTCATTCTCGTAGCCCATACAGCATATTTAGCGAGGTCAACGGATTTTACTTTGCCACCTTCAACAGTGAGCCAGTCAAGTCCCAGAACGTTCTCGCCCTTATCGAGTGCCTTTTGAGCAGCAGCAGCGTACAGTCCTTCGATGAAGTCCCTGAATGATCCGTTGCCGTTTTCATCGAGGGTATAGCCTTTGAGTTTAAGGCTGTTGAGGTAAGCAGGGAATGCAGCTTTGAGGGCTTCAGAGGCTTGCTGCATATTCTTGTCCATTTCGCGCGCAGGTCCTAAGTGATAGGTATTAACGCCGTTGAATATCCATTCGTAGGGCATATCGGCGTGGTCGAGGTCAGTAATCGGGCAGTAAACGGCTGAAGCGAAAATGTCATCGCGTTCATCGCAGGCTCCGACTTCCTGAAGGTAGGGTAAATATTCTTTTGCATTGCCTGTTGCGCCGAGCAGCGACGATAACGCACCTCCTGCACTCAAACCGTCGGAAATGATTTTCTCAGTGTCGCCTGCAGGTAACTTGTCCTTGTTATGGCGTAACCATCTGACAGCAGCTTTGTAGTCGACAATAAGGGCAGGTGCTTTGCCGTGTGCAAGTGTACGTCCTCTTATTGCAGGAGAGACAACGACATAACCGTGAGCGAGTGCAGCGAGTGCAATGTTAGGGCCTCCGTGCCTGTTATCGTTAGCAGGGACGAACTGACGGCCGGGCATGTAGGCTCCGACTCCGTTGGGCATGAGTATCGGGGCTGTTTTGGCCGTGTAACCGTTAATTGTTCCGTTCTCATGGAAATATGCTTCGGGTACATAGACGTTGAGACGGTTGTACTCTGGTTCGGGCGAATTGGCCTCATAAGGAATGTCAATCCATGAACGGAACGAAACGAGCTGATTACCTGCGAGCATAGTCTGACAGATGAAATTGTTAGGGGGCATGACCTGAGAATCTTTCATGTCAGGTGTGAACGGAGGCAGTTCAGCGGCGAACGATGAGGAACATAACGTAAGTACCAACACTGAAACTAATAACAACTTAAAGCGCATTGCAGTAACAACTCCTCTTTTAATTATTGCCGGAATTTTCAGAATGAAATTATATTAGCATAAACTTTTTTTCAGTGTTAAGGTATTTTCTGCAATCTGATATACAAAATTAAAACCGGGACTGCCGCACAAAGTCGGTCAATCCCGGAAATCCTAAGGAGATTCTATGATGCGGAAGCTGTTTTGCTGCGGCTGTAGCGGCTTAAATCTTAACTCCTGCTTCCCTGAAAATCTTTATCACGTCATCAACAGACCTGTAACCTACAACTCTTGATACTTCACTGCCTGTTCCGTCCCTGAATATTAACATCGGAACGTAACGGACATTATATTCTTCTGCCACGTCAGGATTATCCTCAAGGTAAATATGTTTCGTTTCAATCCTGCCTTTGTAATCGCTGTTAATCTGTTCCAAAACTTTGGCCATTTGTTTGCAGGCCGGTCATGTTTTTGTTGAGAGCATTGTTACTGAAGGAAGAGACGCAGAACATACAGTTGAACACAGCATAAGAACTAAAACTAATGCCGACAAAAATTTACATTTCACGATTTATGCACTCCCTTCTTAGATTTTTTTGACGTTATAATTTTATGTGCAGATTCTATAAAATTTATACTGTGAATTACAATACCTAGTTATAACTAAATTCACTTGCGTTATAATTTCAGCATTCTTATTTAAGAAATCTCGACAAGGAGAATGAAATTCTAATTATGGAAGAACAGGGAAAAATAATAAGTTCATGCGATATTGATTCAAACCTTGCACTCCAGATTTGGACTAGAGGCAAAACTCCGCGCCTCTCTATCCTCAACAAGGCTAAAAATTCACGCAAACTCATTCACATCGCCTGGATCGAAAAACGTTCTCGCACTCTCTCTATCGGCGGCAAAAAATCAGGCGAAAATATTTCCTACAATGTCGGTGACTTTGAACCCGCAATATCAAAAATTCTCACCGAATATTTCGCACGTACAAATTTCAAAATCAAATACTTCAAATTAGTCATCGACCTCGAAAAAGCTATACATCATCCCGAACCAGTCTCTTCAAAATCTGACTTCGCCATGATGACTGAAGATAAACGCTCTTCATTATGGATCGCTGACTGTTCGGCAGGAGACAGAAATTCAGGGTACTTCCGTCCGTTTTTCCCTTACAGCACGGAAGAAGCTCAGGTACTCACGGAAGACAGACTCCAGTTCAACAGCATTCAAATGCGCGGAACTGAAGGGCTTTTCAGAACAGGCGTAATAGACGCTCTCAAAGAAGTCAACCCAGAACGCTGGCATAACACAGTCAGAGTTACAGCTGCTGCAATGATGCTGGGATTTTCTTACTGCGGTGCCGACGGCTCAAAAATGGCCGACACGCTTTGGAGCGCAGGCGAAAAACCTAAGAACCTCAACCCTAACGTTACTGTCATGAAGATTCCTGAAAAGAAAATCTCAATCAATGACCCCGAACTGCTCAGATTAGGACATAAATTCACAGCTTTCATCAGACATTATTACAGGATTGATGACGTTAAAGTCTCTTACTGCGATGACAGCGAAAAAGAATTACACGGCGCAGGTTTCAACCGCAACAGACGCATAGACTTCAATACAGGAACACTCGGTGATGTCCCTTACAGGGTTACGTTCTACGAAAACCCTGACACAGGCATGACAGCTTTCGGCTGTAACCCCCGTATGCAGACAGCAAGACACACAGGTGATATGGTCATTATGATTCCTACTGAAATGTTCAAGGCAGCTATGAATGATGACATCATCGGAAGCTCAAGCGTCAATGAGTTCTACACGATAACACGTTTGCTCTGGGCTAAACAGTTCCGTGCATGGTACGAGAACATTAAACCTTATGTCAGGAAATTCGCGGGGCTTATCGAAAAATGATAAAGAGAATTTTTTGTTTAACCCTTTTGATTCTTCTGCTGACTTTCGGAATCTCTCATGCAGCTCAGCAGAGAAGAATATCAGTTGTAATTTTCCCGACAATAAACTCAACTGAGCTTGAAGTTTGGCAGAGCAGGTATTACCCTTACAACGTTCTCGAACAGAAAATGTCCGAATACTTAGAGTCGCTCTACAAAACTTCACCGACTGTTGACGCAAGAGTCCTTGACGAGGCTGCAATGAACAGATGGTTATCGGGTTCAAGGCGCGGTGATGACATGGCCGTTCAGCTCGAACTCTACTCAGCTGTTATGAAGGATAAACATGTTTTAGGCACAGCTACTACGGGTAGGGTGCTGCTGAGAATAAGAGTCTTCGACCGCGCTCAGGTGAAAGAGATTGCCGTTCGCAACGTAAGAGGTAAGAGTGCTAGATTCACGCTTGATTCCGATGAGGATATATTTTGGTTTGACACTGCCGTTGCAGGATTGGGTATACCGTTTGAAAACGGCTTTGACCTTTTCGGGCTGACCCAGTCAAAATACAAAGGTCAGGAGATGAGCCGTCCCTTATGGGATCAGTTCAAAGGTACATCATATTGGCAGTCAATCAAGAACGCCATAGCCAATGCTCACAGGGAGTCGCTCGCCCAGATTCGTAACGTCATACGCAGTAACGATCCTTCAGCAGCTTTAACCGCTAACGATAATTTCTCAGACACTTACAGGACAATCGGCAGAATACTCGCTCCTACAGCTACTGCAACACGAAAGAGACGCGATTACATCATCTCACTTGGGAAATTCGCGGACGGTTCTAATGACGGCGTAAGAGTCGGTGAAGTTCTTGATGTTGTGAGGGCTGATACTTATGTTACCGTTGTGCCTGATGAACCCGTTGTTGTACTGCCCAATGTAATAGGCAAAGTCAAAGTGATTAAAGTTTACGAGGACAATGCTGTTGTCAGAGTCATAAGGGATAACAGAAAAGAACCCGTAACTCTCAAAGATTTAGTAGTAAAAC
>JAFTBA010000238.1 GCA_017458545.1 Synergistaceae bacterium
CCGTCAATATTACTGTCGCCTTTTGTGCTGCTGCTTGCGCCTAATTTCTGGGCTGCCTCAGTATTCCTCATAACATACAGTACAGTATGGTCAACGCTGTTTGCGACAGTAACGGGTATAATGACTATCGACAGGCGTTATCTCGATAAAGCCGATGCACTTGAGATACGCGGTCTCAAACGCATAACTAAGGTAATACTTCCTGCTGCGAGTCCGTCAATACTTTCAGGGTTCGTGAACTCACTGCGTAATACTTTCGTAATGCTGGTGTATGCGGAAATGTACGGTTCGCGTTACGGTATGGGATTTTTCGTGAAGAAGTATACAGATTTCAGCCTTTACGATCACGCATGGGGAGGATTTCTTTTCATGGTGCTGGTACTGGTTGTGGTAATGCAGTTTTTCGACAGACTGAAAGAATACTTACTGAGGTGGACGATTGATTGATGAAGGAATATGACTTGAAGAGGTTTGTTGCACCTAATACGAGTGATTATGATACTGCGTTGAGTGAGATTAAGGCAGGCAGAAAGAGAAGCCATTGGATATGGTATATATTTCCGCAGCTGAAAGGCTTAGGGAGGAGCTATAACTCCGAGTATTACGGTATAGAGAATGCTGAGGAAGCACGCGAATATCTCATGCACCCCCTTCTCGGTGAACATCTCAGGGAAATAACAGCGGCATTGCTTGAGCTTGAAGGGAATGATCCCGTTAAGGTTATGGGAAGCATAGACGCTCTTAAACTGAAATCATCTATGACGCTGTTTGCTGCAGTTTCGGAGGAAGGGTCAGTGTTTCACCGTGTGCTGGATAAATATTTTGACGGTGAACGCGATGAGATGACGCTGTCGATTTTGGGCGGTAACGTCAGAACCACCGATTGATTCGATGATTCTGACTGTTTTTTTGTTGACTACTCGCTCAGAAATTCGTTCAGCCATTCCTCAAGGGCGTTACCGTTCCGCAGTAATTTCCCGTCAGCAGACGTAAAAGCATGTTTCGTGTAACCTTCTGCAGCAGTTTTCCCCGACTTAACATCAAGTATTCTGCAGCTGAATACAACGCTTACCTTAGTGAGTTTAGTTACTGAGGTCTCAATATCTATCTCATCATCGTAATACAACGGCGATTTATAGCGGCAATGAGCTTCAACTACGGGTAACAATACCCCTTCTTTTTCCCAGAGCGCGAAACTTTTACCGTTAGCACGGCAGAAATCAGACCGTCCCATTTCGAACCAGTCCAAATATCTCCCGTGATATGCTACTCCCATTTTGTCGGTCTCTCCGTAACGTACCCGTGTTCTTGTTATCTGTTTCATCTCAGGCATAATACGTTCATTCCTTCCCGTTAAAATTTGCTGATTTTACCTGCGTATGTAGCGTTTCAGTCTTACGTGATGTGCAACTGCTGACGCTAACACAAACCCCATGCTCAACCCTGCAAGCGATATTAAACAGTTTGCACCGTTAATTTTCACCCAGCTCGTATTGTTCATGTACAGTCCCGAAATCGCGTAGAAGAACAAATCTCCAGGTATCAGAGGAATTATCGCAGGGTATACGAAATATGTTGACGGCTGACGGCGTTTTATCGCTAAGATTTCGGCGTACAGTGCAGCAACTGAGGCTGATAACGTCATGTATAACAGTCTGCTCTCAGTAAACGAAGGCAGAATTATCACTGCCATTCTCGATAACGCTCCACCGAAACCCGCAAGCCATAAATCCTTTACCGGTATTCTGAAAACTATCCCGAACCCTACTGAGGCCATGAACGACAGCACTACCAGCAGTCCTGCGTTACCCAAAGGCACAATAGAACCTATCATGTTCTCACCGCCCCACATTATGAACGCCAAATATATCCCTCCTGCAAGCGCAGCGGTCTCAACAGTAATCTTCAGCATCTGCAATATACCGTTAATCTCGCGTCCGCAAAGCAGATTCCTCATAGCGTTCACTAACGGTATACCGGGTAAGACTAACATGTTTACGGTTATCATTGTTACAGCGAAATCAGCATTGAAACCAGAATGTATGAACATCATCGAGCATGACGCAGCAGCACACATTGTGAGCGAATTAATCAGTATACGGTCAAGCCCTGTTCTTTCGAGCCATGACATAACGAAATGAATCAGTACCGTTATGCAGGTAATAGGGATTATGTCCCACAGGCTTGCTCCGAATATGAACCCTAAACATAACATCGCGCATATTTTTCCTGAGACTATAACGCTCTCGCTGTAATCCTTAACGTTCATGGCACGGTCAAGCATTTGAGCGAGGGTTTTAGGATTAGGGGTTATCTCTGCTACTTTGTAGGACAACTGATTGAGGCTCTTGAGACGTTCCAAATGAATCCCTGAAGGAGGGATTGAGATTTGGCGCGAAGAATAATTATTCTCTGAGTCCAATGCGCTTATTGACATCTGAGTACTCAAAAGGAATATGCTGACATCTTTAAAACCGTAAGCCCGGCAAATAAATTCAGCGGCCAAGCTGACACGTTCAAGGCTTGCACCGCTGATTATCATGTTACGCGTGAGGTTGACGCAGAAATTCAAAACGTAATCAATATCTCTCATTACTGACAACTAAACTCTCTCCGCAGATTCAATTACATGTTTTGCCAAGACTGCTGTTGTTACAGCACCGACTCCGCCGGGTACCGGAGTTATAGCACCTACTAAAGGCTCAACGTTATCATAGTCAACATCACCGCATAATTTCCCTTCACCGTCAGTGTTAATCCCAACGTCAATAACAACCTGACCCTCCGAAACGAAATCAGCACTTACGAATTTTGCTCTGCCTATAGCGGCTATGAGTATGTCTGCTTTACGGCAGATTGACGGAAGATTTCGAGTCCTTGAATGGCATATTGTTACGGTAGCGTTACGGCTCATCAACAGCATTGCAACGGGACGGCCTATCACTAAGCTGCGTCCTATTATCACGATATTCTTACCCTCAACATCAATTCCGTAATGGTCTAACAGCTCAATACATGCCTGAGCGGTGCAGGGAGGATAACCGGTTCCCGAACCCGTGAAGACTCCTGCGAGCGATAAGTCTGTCATGCAGTCGACATCTTTTTCAGGGAGTAACATTTCACATGCTGAACGCTCTGCATTCTTGTCGTTCAACGGCCTGAATATTAAGCACCCGTGAATTGAATCGTCCTCATTAATTTCGAGAATGCAGGGAGCGATTCTGTCAGACGTTTCATTTTCGGGAAGGATAATTTTTTTGACGGCGATACCGATTTTCTCACAGCGTTTTGAAGCTCCGTTTTCGTAAGCAATATCACCGGGTTTCTCACCTGCTCTCAGCATTGCCAATGAAGGTATTATGCCTTTAGCTTTGAGAGCGTTGCAGCGTTCAGTGAGTTCTTCTGTTAATTTAGCGGCAACAGGTGAACCCTTTAAGATTTCGGCCATACTACACTCTCCTCACTATGAGGGTAACTTTTCCCGAAATATCATCGGCTTTCTGCAAATATTCGGCGAGAAGTTCATCAGTCTGAGACTCAATCTCACGTGCTTCAGGGCTGTGCCTGAGACTCCCTGCGTTAATGTAGATGTTCATAGCTGCGGAGTTCATAGCTGCCTCACAGAGAAGTACTCCGCACCCTACATCGGAGATTAACATAACATTTCCCTTCTCCATTACGACACTGAGGAGGTCTATTGCCTCGCAGCAGCATTTCACCATTTCGAGAGGTGCTTTGCAGGCATTGAGGGCAGCTTTCTCGAAAATAGCCTGACGGTCAGGAGCATCTTTAGGGAGTTTCCAAGCCGCTGAAAGTTCAGGGAATGCTTTTGCGTCCTCATCTGCAAGCTCAATGAGTCGTGCTCTGAGTTTATCGGAACGTTCAACGATTGATTTCATTTCGTCCTCAACGTCAAGATACCTTTTGTTGCCGACAGTGAAATTCGCGGCCATCTGACACAAAGCTGAACCCAATGCACCGACTAAAGCAGAGGCAGCACCTCCTCCGGGCATTGAGACTTTTGCTCCGAGAAGTTTCGAGAACTCTGCGCATGATTCTTTCATCAATAATTTTTCGGCCATTGTTAGAACAACCCCGTAATCTTTCCGTCAGCGTCAACGTCAATGTTAAGCGCGGCAGGTTTCTTGGGTAAACCGGGCATAGTCATAATCTCACCTGTTACCGCAACGAGGAAACCTGCTCCTGCTGAGAGCCTGACTTCACGAACGGTTATTCTGAAATTCGAGGGTCTTCCGATTTTAACAGGGTCATCTGAGAGCGAATACTGAGTTTTAGCCATGCAGACGAGTAAATCATCTTTACCGAGTTCGTGAATCAACGCTAAATCTTTTTCAGCCTGTGCAGTGAAATCTACTCCGTCAGCGCCGTAAATTTCACGGGCAATAGCATTCATTTTCTCTTTGGGAGTCAGTGAAGTGTCATAGATGAATTTGAACGATGACGGTTTTTCGCAAGCCTCAACAACTTTCTGAGCTAATTCTTTGCCGCCCTCACCGCCTTTAGCCCAGACCTCTGAGAGTGCAAATGACGCTCCGAGTTCCTGACACTTCTTAGCGACAAGCGCAAGTTCAGCCTCAGTATCATTAGGGAATCTGTTTATCGCAACTACAACGGGCAAACCGTACTTCTGAATGTTCTCAATGTGCTTAATGAGGTTGGGAATACCTGCCTCAAGAGCTGTTAAGTCCTCAGTGTTAAGTTCAGTCTTCTTACGGCCTCCGTGCATTTTCAACGCCCTCACAGTAGCAACAACGACAACAGCATCAGGTTTAAGACCTGCGACTCTGCATTTAATGTCGAGGAATTTTTCGGCACCCAAGTCAGCACCGAAACCTGCCTCAGTAACAAGATAGTCAGCACATTTCAAGCCTAACTTAGTTGCCTGAACGCTGTTGCACCCGTGAGCTATGTTAGCGAAAGGTCCTCCGTGAATGAATACGGGACTTCCTTCGAGTGTCTGAACGAGGTTAGGTTTGATTGCGTCCTTGAGGAGAACGGCCATTGAACCCGAAGCTCCTATGTCTGAGGCCGTAACGGGTTTGCCGTCGTAAGTGTAAGCGAGAATCATTCTGCCGAGTCTTGCTTTTAAGTCCATGAGGTCAGCGGATAAACATAAAATAGCCATTACCTCAGACGCGACTGTGATGTCGAAGCCTGACTCTCTTGGAACGCCGTTGGCTTTACCGCCTAGACCGATGATGATGTTGCGGAGTGCGCGCTCATTGAGATCCATAACGCGCCTGAAGACGACACGTCTGGGGTCAATGTTGAGTTCGTTGCCCTGCTGAATGTGATTGTCGAGCATAGCGGCACAGAGATTATGTGCGGTAGTGATTGCGTGAAGGTCGCCAGTGAAATGAAGGTTAATGTCCTCCATAGGTATTACCTGAGCGTAACCGCCTCCTGCAGCACCGCCTTTGAGTCCGAAGCTGGGACCTAACGAGGGTTCGCGGAGAGCAGCCATTGAATTTTTGCCGATTTTGCGGAGGCCGTCAGTGAGTCCGACAGTTGTTGTAGTTTTTCCCTCTCCTGCAGGGGTAGGGGTGATAGCGGTAACGAGTATTAATTTACCGTCAGGCTTATTGGTGAGACGTTTGAAGACTGAGGGCGAGATCTTAGCTTTGTAACGTCCGTAAAGTTCGAGTTCGTCATCAGAAATCCCTATACCTTCTGCGACTTTAACGACAGGAATGGGGTTAGCTGACTGTGCAATTTCTATATCGCTGGGAAATGACATTGTGTTAAAAAAATCTCCTTTACGTTTTATGATTTCATTTCGTGGAATTATACCAGAGTGATAAAGCAAAGCAGTGAAGTGAAAAAAGTAGGTGAAACCCGTTATTGAAATTCTAGTAAATCAGCTTTTATCTTCAACTAACGTATGAAATATAATTTGCCTCATTTGGTAAAGCACATTGACAACTGGATATAAGCGGTTGGACGAAGGAATATAAGTCTCACACAAAAAGCGAGAACTAAGCATAAAGGGACAATACTGGGTTTCGTCCGTAAAATATTCAACCTTTCAAGGCGAAGAAGTGTTTGTACCGATACGTTAGTCGGAAATTTAAGGCTCTGGAGCGTTATACCAAACGTGAGTAGCGAGTAAGACCAGTGAAAGCGGACGCGATGAATGAGCAAGGGAACATAAAAGTTGAGTTATTAACTTTTTATAAGTTTTCTGTAACGGGGATCGCGTGGAGAGGATATAAAACTCATAAAATCTCCCACCGCATTTTTATGAGAAATAGCCGAATTATACGGCTATTCAATGTTTGTTAATCCCTAATCCGTAAGGGCTTGTCTCTGAGGTGGGGAATAACGGCCCCGCTTCAGGTGAGTTCTTTTTTTACTGAGTTGTCCGCAGCTCCCTCGGACGGCTTTTATTATACTACACGGCGAAAACGGGAGTGAGAGGAAAAAACAATGGGCAAAGTATTATTTATCAGTCAGAAAAATTATGAGCAGTCCGAAATTGACGCTGCAATTCTGAGGGCATTCGAGCATTTCGGAGGAGTTCACAAATTCGTCAGTAAGGGCGACAAAGTTTTGTTGAAAGTCAACTTAGTATCAGGCCATGACGTTGAACGCAGGGTAACAACAGACCCTTCAATCGTCCGTGCTGCTGCTAAACTTGTCATTGAGGCGGGAGCGACTCCGTTTATTGCCGACAGTCCCGGCATCGACAGCTTCAAAGGTGCAGCCGAAAAAGCAGGTTTCATGAACGTAGCGCGTGAACTAGGCATTGAATGTCATGAACTCACTGACCCAGTTGACCTCCCCGTAAACGAAAACGCTGACTTCCGCAGAATACAGGTCAGCAAATATGTCCTAGAGTCCGACAAAGTAATTAACCTCGCTAAGTTGAAGACACACGGCCAGATGTATTTGACGATGGGTGTAAAAAACTTATTCGGCTGTGTACCTGGACGGCTCAAAGCAGGCTGGCATTACAACGTAGGATTAAACCGCGAAAAATTCGCCTCACTTTTGCTTGATATATATCTCGGCGTTAAACCAACGTTCACGATTCTGGACGGCGTTATAGGAATGCACGGTGACGGCCCTACATCGGGTGAGCCTTATGAGTTCGGGGTAATAGGTGCGTGTGTTGACGCGCTGACGATGGACTTTCACCTCTGCAAAATGCTCGGCGCAAAATTTGAGGATTACCCTTTATACATGGCCGCTAAGAACCGTAACATGCCTCAGTGTAATTTAGACCCTTCGGACGTTGAGGGCGATATTGATTCATCACACGTGTTCCCGAACGTTAAGCTGCCTAAGACCCGTTCAATGAGGTTACTTCCTCGTGTGCCTTTCATCGACAGGTTAATGACCTCGAAACCCGTACACATTCCCGAACTCTGTATAGGCTGCGGAAGATGTGCAGCCGTTTGCGCAGCAGGAGCGTTGAAACATGAGAACAGGCATTTATATTTTGACTACGGCAAATGAATCAGGTGTTACTGCTGTCATGAGATGTGTCCTGTAAAAGCGATTAAGTTCAAGGAAAGTATGCTTGTTAAACTGGTGAACATGATAAGCTGATTGTTTGACAAAATCGGCGGTTATTGCTATATTTTCAGGGTTGAAGTTTCAGATGTAAAGGCCCCGTAGCTCAGTGGATAGAGCGACTGCCTCCTAAGCCGTAGGCCGGGTGTTCGAATCACCCCGGGGTCGCTATTAAAAGCAGTTTCAATAAAATAACAATGTACAATCATCAAGATAAAACAATTCCAATTTTCACCGAATACGAGACAACAAGCCAACACTTATTCTTTCACCTCTATGAAGCCTTTAACATTCTTCGCGGTCCGATTAATCAGGACTGGTACAAAAGTTATATTATTCTGATAACGGTGAGCCCTAATTCAGCGTGTTTTCTCACGGGCTTTTTCTAAATTTTCAATATCAAATTATTCGCCCCAAAGGTCGGCGTGTAAATAACTTCTTTAGACATTTTCAAAATAATAGAAAGCTCAATTTTTTCTTCAAGGGTGCTAAGAAGTTTATAATATTCTTTGATATTTAATGGTTTACAGTCATCACGCATACGAATTATTAACTCTTTGTTCATTGCTACAAGTCGAACATTAATAGTGTGAGGCTTCCCATCATTAAAACCATGTTCAGCTAAAAATATTCCCAGCTCTTCGATTATTAGTCCAAAGGTCAGGGCGCGTCCTTCATCGGCTTCATGTTCCATTGCGAAGGCTATTGCTAAGCGTGAAAGTTCTTCAATTTCCTTTGCAGAATGAACTATAGCTGAAATTTCAGATGATATGCCAAAATTTCTTGGAAGCAGCAGCATTTTATCCCGAAAATCTTCAGCCTCTTTGTTCATATAGACATAAATTATTGCGATTAGACTCATAATTAACATGTGAATAATTTTTGAGACCCAAGCACCATGATAGTCAATAGCATTCAAAAGCAAAAATGTAACCGGCACAATATCTCCGCATTCAAGCAGAAATGTGTAGAGATTACAAAAGCGTATTCGTTTTATCGCCGTCAGATACATGCCAAAGTTATCTA
The DNA here is from genome assembly GCA_017458545.1 of Synergistaceae bacterium. Taxonomy (GTDB): domain Bacteria; phylum Synergistota; class Synergistia; order Synergistales; family Aminobacteriaceae; genus JAFUXM01. The sequence continues at coordinate 8,563 of JAFTBA010000238.1, forward strand.
CGATTGTGCGAAACGGAAGAGAAAAACACGAAACCCGTATACACTCAACCGCCATTAACAACGCATCAGGATCGCTTGACTTCATGAAAATTTTAGCAAGAGGCTCCGCAAAAACAAAGAACAAAACTGCTACGGCACTTGAATTAATTAATGCATGAACTAAGGCAATTTTTTGTACTTCTTTGAGCGAACCTTTGTCCTCTTCTCCGATAAAGATTCCAGAAAAGTTAAGAAGATTTGATGCCGTAGCTGACCACGCCGCACGAATATAAACTGTAATCTGTGCAAAGACTCCGTAAGCTGCGACAAGATAGGGCGTATGAAGAGAAGTAAGCAAATTATTTATCATCATACCGCCTAATGCACTGCTTCCCCTGTAAACCCCGGAAGGTGAGCCGAGCTTTATCATGTCAAGACAAATTTTATAGCTGACTCCCTTAGCGGAAAGATGAAAACTTGAGACACTCCTGAAGAAAAATGATGCCTCAACCGAGAAAGAAATGAAATAGCTAAGAGAAGTTGCAAGACCAAGCCCAAACATCCCGCCATGAAGAACAAAAATTACAAAGGCATCGGCGGCAATATCTATGACTGTCATCATGAAAGCACCGACAACAACTCGCTTATACTGCCCTTCGAGTTCAAGATAAGGCGTAAGAATCGCTGCCAGCGTCAAAAATGGCAAGCCTACAATATAGCCGAAAATATATTGGCGGGTCATCTCTAGAATATCATAGTCTCTTACTCCGAGAAGAAAACATACACCGTCGGAGAACACCGCAATAAGAAGTGCTGTTGAAAGTGATATAAAGCCTCCCAGAATAACGGCGTTTGAAAAAATTCGGTTGGCTTCGGGAAGGTTTCCGGCTCCAAGAGAAGGTGCAGTCTTGACTCGCGCTCCATTAGCTACATTAGTTCCTATACAGCCCAGCAGCATTATCAATGGTGCAACATAGCCCATAACCGTTACGCCGTCTATGCCGATAAATTGA
>JAFTBA010000239.1 GCA_017458545.1 Synergistaceae bacterium
CACGCTAACCGAAACGGGGGGCGTACCCCTGCAAAAGTCCACATTAAGCCAGTCGAAGAGGAAGTTAAACGAGAACTTGAGAAAAACGTAAGGCAGGCGATAGAAAATGTCTAAGGCACTTGAGGTTTTGCAGACCTTCAAAGAAATATACGGGGTAGATTTCGCCTATGACCATTTCGCCGAAGGTGAAAGCCCTTCACCGCCGTTTGCGGTTTATCTTTTCCCGAACACAAACAACTTCAGCGCGGACGGCATCGTGTATTACCCCGTTAATGAAGTAAATATAGAACTTTACACAGACAAGAAAGACCCTAATACGGAAAGGCAGTTAGAACACCTGCTTAATGACGCAGGAATATTCTTTGAGAAGTCTGAAGTCTGGATAGATTCAGAACGTCTCTATGAAGTGTTGTATAAATTTGAGGAGGAAGACTAAAAATGCCGGAGAATAAAGTAAAATATAACCTGAAAAATGTACATTACGCTGTAGCCACAATAGCTTCAGACGGAACAGCAACATACAGCACACCAATAGCATGGCCGGGCGCGGTATCGTTATCGCTGGATGCACAGGGAGATCAGAGTATATTCTGGGCTGACGGCGTTCAGTACTACGTAACGAACTCAAACAGCGGCTATGAGGGTGATTTTGAGTCGGCTATGGTTCCTGAAAGTTTCCGCAGGGACGTACTTGGCGAAGTCGTAGACGGTAACGGGGTATTTGTGGAAGACGCAGACGCACAGCCCGTACATTTCGCGCTTTTGTTTGAGTTTGATGGGGATAAGAAGCAGATTAAACACGTCCTGTACAACTGCACTGCTTCCAGACCGTCAGTGAGTTCTCAGACAAAAGAAAACTCAGTTGAAGTAAGAACCGAATCACTGACAATTACGGCAACGACAATTAAGAATGAGGCGTTAGGCAAAAACATCGTCAAAGCGCGGTCAGGGGCTGAAACAAGCACAGAAATTTATGATAACTGGTATTCGTCCGTTTATATTCCTGCGTCCACAGGAGCAGGGAGTATATCCATTTCAGGTGCTTCAAGTGTGGCGGAAGGTGAAACAATAACGCTGACCGCAACAACAAATCCCTCCGGAACGGCAGTAACCTGGACATCATTTGACCCCGAGACAGCAACAGTATCAGACGGTGTTGTAACAGGAGTATCGGCAGGCAAGGCAACGATACGCGCGGCGTTCACAAGCGACACGAATGTGAGGGCAATGAAGGAAATCACAGTTGTATCGGGGAGTTAGGCCGTGTTTGCACAGATAAATCTCAAGACCATTGACGGCGAGGAAAAAGCGTTTAAGTTCCTCGCCACAGCTTCAACAGCGTACAGGTATCGTCAAGTGTTTAACGAAGACTTAATGCTACAGTTAAATAAACTTCGAGTTGGAGCAGATGGAGGAATAACGGCGGGGGATTTCACGATAGTTAATAATCTGGCTTTTATCATGAATGCTCAGGCTGAAGGTAAAGACACGAAAAAACTAAATTTTGAGTTATTACTGGAATGGTGCGACCAGTTTTCGGCAATGGAACTCATGACACATGCCCCTGAAATCATTAACCTATATTTAGGAAATAAAGAAACGCACTCAACACCAAAAAAAGAATAAGCCCTACGGAGCGTGAATATAATACGGCTGTGTTCATGCTTAGGGCGAAGCAATTAGGCTTCTCCATTCAAGAACTGGATGAAGTCGAAGAAGGGTTAATAATTGACATGTCTATAGAATCTGCAAATGACTTGGAAAGCGGAAGTTATGCGCGTGTAGCAGGTCAGGCAGATTTTGATTCATTCTAAGGAGGTGAGAGAATTGGCAAACATACGCGGAATAACTATAGAGATTGGCGGCAACACAACAAAATTAACTGAAGCCCTGAAAAACGTAAACAAAGAAATTCAGGAAACACAAAAAGACCTGAAGGAACTGGATAAACTGCTTAAACTTGATCCGGGCAATACAGACCTCTTAGCGCAAAAACAGAAGGCTTTGACGGACGCAATAAGCGCAACAAAAAAGAAACTGGATGAAGAAAAGACCGCCCTTGAGCAGTTGAAGAATGCTCCCCAGACAGAACAAACGGTGAAACAGCAGGAAGCCCTCACCCGTGAAATAGCCAAAACTGAACAGAGCCTTAAATCGCTACAGGATGAATATAAAAATTTCGGTTCGGTAGCAGCTCAACAGTTAAAAGCAACAGGCGAGAAAATGCAGGAAGTCGGAGGCAAAATCTCTAACGCAGGGAAAGCCTTAGCACCCGTGTCAGCCGTAATAACAGGGTTAGGAGCTACAGCGGTAAAAATAACTGCTGATTTCGATGAGCAAATGTCGAAAGTCAAAGCTATCTCAGGCGCAACAGGTGATGAGTTTGACGCGCTCCGTGATAAAGCCCGTGAAATGGGTGCCAAAACAAAATTCTCTGCGACAGAAGCGGCTCAGGCGTTCGAGTATATGGCTATGGCAGGCTGGAAAACCAACGACATGCTTGACGGCATAGAGGGAATAATGAACCTTGCAGCTGCTTCAGGTGTAGAATTAGCCTCAACCTCTGATATAGTAACGGACGCACTCACAGCTTTCGGGCTCAAAGCCTCCGACAGCGGACATTTTGCAGACGTTTTAGCGGCGGCCAGTACAAACGCAAATACGAATGTCAGCCTTCTCGGAGAATCATTCAAATACGCAGGAACCACAGCAGGTGCATTCGGTTTTTCCGCTGAAGATACAGTGCTTGCGCTCGGTCTCATGGCTAACGCAGGGATTAAGGGTTCACACGCAGGCGAAAGCCTGAAAAATGCTCTCGTTAATCTGGAAAAACCAACAAAAAAACAGTCCGAAGCAATGATGCAGCTCGGGTTTATCACAACCGAGACCGTTCAGAAAATAGACTTTTCCAAAGTCGAGAAAGCACAAAGAAAAGTCGAAGAAGCTACACTGAATTTAAGTACGGCTCAGGCAAAATATAACGCCGCCGTGAGTAAATACAGCGCAAACAGTCCACAGGTAATAGCCGCGCATAATAATTTAGAGAAAACTACGTTAAGGCTCAAATCTGCTCAGGCTGAATTAGAAAAACAACAGCAGGGCGTATCCAAAGAAGTAATGGGTCAGAATACTCTCATGACCAACTCGGACGGGACTATAAAATCCCTGAATGAGATAATGCTCACCCTTCGATCTACGCTCGGACGCGTAAATGTTGAACTGACCGATTCAGAGGGTAATGTAAGAGATTTCGATGACGTAATTAAACAGCTTGCAACCTCTGAAGATACATTGACACAGGCTCAACAGCTTCAGTATGCTGCAACTCTTTTCGGCAAGCAGAATATGTCGGGAATGTTAGCCATACTCACAGCCTCCGATGAGGATTATCAGAAGTTAGCGCAATCAATTAACAACTGCGATGACAGAGCGCGGACTATGTCCGAAACTATGCAGGACAACCTGAACGGACAACTGACAAAATTAATGTCAGCATTGCAGGAACTCGCAATCCAAATCGGCGATGCCCTGATGCCCATAGTAAGAAAAGTTGTAGAGAAAATACAATCGTGGGTAGAGTGGCTTCAGCAAATGGATGACGGAACAAGAGACACTATACTCGTAATAGGCGCGTTCGTAGCTGCCCTAGCTCCCGTACTGATAATCATCGGTCAACTTGTAATTTCTGTCGGTGCAATAACAAGCGCAATAGGAACATTCACAGCGTTCATGAGTGCTACGGCAATTCCTGCAATAGTAGCGTTTTTTACTGCATTCGGCCCAGTAATTGCCGTGATTGCCGCAGTAGTTGCCGCGATTACAGGACTTATTATCGTGATTAAGAACTGGGGAGCAATCTGTGAATGGTTCGGAAAACTCTGGGACAGCATTTGCGACGGCATAAAAAACGTCTGGAACGGAACATGTAAATATCTGTCAGACATTTTCACCTCCATTGCCGCGCTTGTATCTAAAGTTTTTACGGGGATTAAAGATTTCTTCTCAGATATTTGGGAAAGCATTTCAGGCATTTGTTCGTCTGCGTTGGACGGCATTTGTAACATCGTAAGTGTCGGGCTAAAGCTAATCGGAAGTATAATATCGGGCGCAGTGAAGATAATAACCCTGCCGTTTTCGCTCATCTGGGAAAACTGCAAGGATGCAGTAACAGCAGCTTGGGACAAAATAACAGACGGTATAAGCTCAACGCTAAACCTCATAGGCGGGTTAATCGGTAAAACATGGACAGGCATTAAAGACAAGCTAGTCCCAGTCCTGACTAATATATCCAATGCAGTAAAAGACAAATGGAATGACGCTAAAAATGCCGTGTCGAATGCCTTAGAGAAAACACGCGAAGCCGTTAATCAAAAGTGGGGCGCAATCAAAGATTATGTCTCATCAACAGTTGAAAATGTAACCAATACAGTCGGCGAAAAATGGAACGCCGCTAAGGAGCGCGTATCTTCAACTGTTGAGGCAATGAAAACAGCTGTAGGCGAAAAATGGGACGCAATAAAAGAACGCTTAATGCCGGTATTGCAGAACATAGGCGAAAGCATTACATCCAGATGGGACGCAATTAAAGAAAGCACCGCTAACATTTTCGATACCGTAGCACAGTCAGTTTCTACAGCGTGGGATAACATCAAAATGGCGGTAACGTCTAAAGCCTCTGCCATGTGGGACAGCATTAAAAATATATTCACAGGCATTTGGGACACAATTAAAAATATCGTTCAGAGGATTAGAGATTGTTTTAGCTTTGAATGGAAACTCCCAAAAATTAAACTGCCTCACTTCAAGATAAAAGGCGAATTTTCTCTCAGCCCTCCGTCCGTCCCGTATCTGTCCATTGAATGGTACAAAAAAGCAATGGATGACGCTTATATCCTCAACGATCCGACTATCTTCGGGATGTCGGGCAATCGGCTTTTAGGCGGCGGAGAAGCAGGACAGGAGGCCGTTGTAGGTACAGGAAAACTCGGTGAGATTGTCCGCGATGCTGTAGCCTCCGTTATCGGCGGAGGGTCTACAGTCATTCCCGTGTACATCGGGCAGGAAAGAATAGAAGAGATTGTTGTACGCGCTAACCGTGCCGTAAATTACCGAAGCGGAGGAAGATAGAGAAATGCTAAGTCCGATAAAATTCGATAATGAAGTAATCTTTGAGCCTGAGACTTGGGACGAATCAAGCGCGGTAATCGAAACCGTTAATGAAACTGAAGCAGGAACTGACCAAATCGCAGTTACAAGATACGACAAGCTGACAGTTTCATGCGCCTTCCTCTGTTCCAGCGTCTGGGCTAAGAAATTCAAGCAGTACAGCAAGCAGGACGAAATAGCGGTGAGTATCTTTGACGTAACAGAGGAACAATACAAAGTACGGACTATGCGCATCAGAGATTTCAAAATGTCTTTAATCGCTAACAGTTGGAAAACACCGAATACACACGGATTATGGAACGTTTCTTTTAACCTGGTTGAGTTTTGAGGGGAGGGGTGATGCATGTATCCGGTAAGCAACGCATACAAAACAGCCATGCACAACCGCGTTCAGAGATTCAAAATCAGAGGCTCGGTCGGTACATTCCCCTTCACAGATCAGAATATCCTCGCAGGCTCGCTGTCTATCTCCAATCAATGCAGCGGCACTGAAAATATTGACATCGGGCAAGTCTACATCGGGGAGCTTAATGCTACGTTCCTTGATTTGCCGATTGACCGCAACAGCTGGTACGGCAAAGAGATTAATCTCAGTTTCGGTCAGTATTTAGGCAACGGAAACTATGAGTATATTCCGCTCGGAGTTTTCACAGTCAATGAAGCCAGTTACACAGCTTCAGGCGTTGTCGTAACTGCGTATGACCACATGGCCAAATTGGATAAAACCTGTTCGTCCCTCAGCACAGGCGCAATACCTTACAATCTCGCTAAATCCGCCTGCGAAAAATGCGGCCTCACCCTTGAAACAGATGAACGGACTTTCGCACTGTTCCCGAACGGCCTCACTACACTCGCTCTGTACTCCGAAAATGACATCAATACTTACAGAGACGCTATAGCGTGGATCGCTCAGGCTTGCTGTTGTTTCGTTACAGCTTCACGGTCAGGCGGAATCGTCTTCAGGACTTACGGCGGCATTGAGGTTGATACCATTGACGATGAACACAGATTCACAGGGTGCAGCTTCTCGGACTTCTCAACTAGATATACAGGTATGTCAGTCATAAACATCGAAAAGCAAACTACCAGTTATTACTCAGTAACTCCAGATAACGGTCTGACTTACAATCTTGGCTCTAACCCGTATCTGCAAAATTCCGTCTCGCATTCAAAAACAAGTATGCGCAGGGCCATTCTTGAAAAACTCGCAGAGATTGATTACGTCCCATTCAAAGCCGAATGTATCGGAAATCCTGCATACGATTTAGGGGATGTACTCGTATTCTCAGACGGCATTGCAGACGCTACAAAAAAATCAGTCATCACAAAATACTCTTGGACTTACGGCAAAAGTTATGTCATGGAGGGCGTAGGGAAAAATCCCGCTCTGGCTACAGGACACAGCAAAACTGACAAGAATATCAGCGGCCTTATCAATCAGACGGTCAACAGCGATTTGTTCCGTTGCATCGTCTTACGTAACGGAAGCGCGGTTAATATCGGGGACGGGGAAAAACAATCCGTTATCTTCGCTCATTATCTCCTCGCAAGCCCCTCACATGTACGCTTTAATTTCGAGATACTTCTAACGGTTAATGCAAACGCTCCTACTGAAAACTTAACGGAAGTAACTATTAACAACAACGTACTCACTCTCAATCCAGTTCCTTCCCAAAAGTTTGTTACTGTCAAAGCCATCTACAAGTCAGACGGGGCAGAAATCACTAGCCGTTACCCTGTCGAATACTGGCAGTCAGGCAAACATATTCTGACACTCCAATTCGATTTGGATTTCGACGACTCGTTAGATCATACGTTCGATTTATGGCTCGAAGTCTCAGGCGGTTCTGTCTCCATCGCTCAACAAGACGCTTATGAAGTCATTTCCTCTACAGGACTCGCCGCTAATAATAACTGGGAAGGGACTTTCAGAGGGGAAGACGGCAATTTATACATCGTCATTGACGGTCAGGCTCACAAAATACCTGACAAAATTAAAGTCGGACGCTTCCCGACTAAATCTTCTTATGCTACAGATGAACCCATCGATTACTCCGGGCTCGTCATTCATGCCGTCTTCGGCGACGGCTCTAAATCTAATATCACGTCCGCCTGTGTCATCAATCCAAAATCAGGAACTCCATACGACAATCAGGAGGACGAATACATTGAGGTTCTTTACTCAACGTGGGGTGTAGAATACGCTACAGGCTTTGATTTGACACATAATTACATCGTCAACATCGACATTACACCCCCCGTTAAACTGGATTACAAGAACGGAGAAATCATCGATTACACAGGGTTAGTGGTAAAAGCAAACTATCGAGACGGAAGAATTGTTGACGTTACTAATGACTGCGTTATAACTCCGCCTGACGGCTCTACATTTTTCTACAGCAATCAGTGAGGTTTACACATGGCTATCAAAAAAATACTTTATGATAATCAGGGTCAGTAACCCCACGGCTAAAGCCGGAGGCTTGTAAAAGCCTTGACTGACTAGCCTAAGTCTTGAGAAAAAGGCTACGTTGCCTGCGAATATATAGGCACCTGCGAATGTAAATCCTAGTTTGCAGCTCTGCGGATTATGGTTAAAAGCTCTGAGGGGCAGGAGCAGTGCTGTAATCATATAAAACCGCAGGACAACATTGGCGAAGGATTATAACCCTTGAACAAAGGAGAGTGAACTTTATGTTAGTGTATGTATTGAACAAAGACGGTAAACCGTTAATGCCGTGCAAACCGGTGAAAGCCCGAATATTGCTAAGACAGAAGAAAGCGAAAGTAATTCGCCGCGAGCCTTTTACGATACAGCTTTTATACGGCTCAAGCGGATACAAACAGCCCATAATACTGGGAGTTGGCGCGGGAGCAAAACATATCGGACTTTCAGCAACTACCAAGAAGAAAGAATTATATTCAGCAGATGTTGAGCTAAGGACAGATATAGTTGACTTGCTTTCAACACGCAGAGAATTACGGCGAGGCAGAAGAAGTCGTAAAACACGTTACCGCCAAGCCCGTTTTGATAACCGCAAGAAGCCTG
>JAFTBA010000006.1 GCA_017458545.1 Synergistaceae bacterium
TCGCAATGCTCTTCTCGGCAGGTATGGGAGTCGGATTAGTGTTCTACGGTGCAGGTGAACCGCTGATTCACTTCGGCAATACCCCGTTCGGTGCAGAGCCGGGCAGCATTCAGGCTGCAAGAGACGCAATGCAGATCTCATTCTTCCACTGGGGATTACACCCTTGGGCAGGCTATGCAGTAATCGCTATGCCTATGGCTTACTACCAGTTCAGGAGAAATTCACCGGGACTAATAAGCTCATTGTTCATTCCGATTTTCGGTCAGAAAGTCGTTGACGGGTGGTTCGGGAAATTTATTGACGTTCTCGCAATCTTCGCTACCCTCGCAGGTATTACAACGTCATTAGGACTCGGAACGTTACAGCTCAACAGCGGTTTGAACGAAATAGGCGGTATCGACAAAACAACGATGATTCAAATTACTATCATCGTCATTCTCGCAGTGCTTTACACGGGTTCGGCAGTTCTCGGAATCGATAAGGGCATAAAGTTCGTGGCTAATCTCAACCTGTTCATATGCCTCGCGTTAATGGTACTGTTGTTCTTCGTAGGGCCTTCGCTCCCGATAATAGAGTCATTGATGACGGGCATAGGCGATTTCGTAAGCGGCCTCGTCAAAGAGAGCTTCATGATGGCACCTTACGGCGGCAAATACGCTGACCACCTCAAGAACTGGACGCTCTATTACTGGGCTTGGTGGATCGCTTGGGCACCTTTCGTAGGGTCATTCGTCGCCAGAATCTCACGCGGAAGAACTATCGGTGAGTTCGTCGCAGGAGTCTTAATCGTCCCTGCACTCGGAAGTTTCACGTGGTTCGCAATCTTCGGAACGTCTGCACTCCACTTACAGCTAGTGAAAGGCATTGACATTGCAACTCAGGTAACGAAAGATATTTCAGTGGGAGTCTTCGCACTGTATAAATATTACCCGATGGGCTTCATCATGTCGGTAACAATGCTCGTGTTAATCACAACGTTCTTCGTAACGTCAGCCAATTCAGCAACGTTCGTACTCTCGATGTACTCCAATTACGGCGACCTTAACCCCTCTAAATCAAAGATGGGCGTTTGGGGTATACTCATGGCCGCTCTCGCTATAGTGCTTTTGATGACGGGAGGACTTCAGAACTTGCAGACTGTCTCATTAACTGCAGCGCCTCCTTTCGCAATCATAATGGTATGCGCTTGCGTATCACTCTGGAAATCGCTCGTTAAGGACGAAAAAGAAGGCAAGCTGTGATATTATGACCTCAAAAACATTGGGAGAGTGTGATTAAAGATGTCGGATATGAGGCAGAGGCTCAGTGAGATTCCCGGAATGGATATTATTCTGGGCTGTGAGTGGCTTCAGAAATGGCTTGACGAACTCGGCAGAATGAGGGTCAAGCGCGTAATCAATAATGAGCTTTCGGAAATAAGGCGGAGGATTCTTAACGATGAGGATTATGAGTTCTCAGCCGATTCATTCAGGGAGTCATGCGTTAAAGCTCTGTCCTCTGCTTCGCGTCCGAGTCTTAAGCGCGTAATCAATGCTACAGGAGTCGTAATTCACACGAATTTAGGACGCTCGTTAATCGCTGATGAGGCCGTCAAATCTATGACCGAAACAGCCTCGTCATATTCAAACTTAGAATACGACCTCAAAGCAGGTTCAAGAGGTCAGAGAAATTCACACATTGAAGATTTGTTGTGTACCCTCACGGGGGCTGAAGCATCGTTAGCAGTCAACAACAATGCAGGTGCAGTACTCTTAACGTTGTCGGCACTGTCTAAGGGAACTGAAGTAGTTGTGTCGAGAGGTGAGCTTGTCGAAATAGGAGGCTCATTCCGAATCCCTGACATCATGGAACTTTCGGGAGCTTCTCTTCACGAGGTCGGCACTACTAACAGGACTCACCTTTTCGATTACGAAAAGGCTGTGAACGAAAAAACTTCAATGCTAATGAAAATACACCCGTCAAATTTCAGAATCGAAGGTTTCACGACATCGCCCGAACGCAAAGAACTCGCACATCTGGCGCATGAACATGAACTCATTTTCATGGAAGACGCAGGGAGCGGATTGCTCGTTGACGGCGGTGTGATTGGTCTTCCGTCAAACACGGGCGAGATTAGCATACGTTCATGCCTTGAGGCGAGTGCTGACATAGTAACATTTTCGGGCGATAAGATTCTCGGAGGCCCTCAGATAGGCGGCATAGTCGGCAAAAAGAAATACATCGACCTCCTCAAAAAATACCCCCTCGCGCGCGCCCTCAGGTGCGACAAAGTTACGCTAGCAGGTTTCGAGGCAACATTGAGACTTTATGCTCAGGGACGATATGATGACATCCCCACGCTCAGAATGATACGCAGAGACCCGGACGCAATGAAATCACAGGCCGAGTCGCTCGCTGAGGTTCTCAGTCATAAACTTAGAGCTGAAGTCAGGGTTGTTGAAACTGAAGACGCTACGGGCGGAGGCTCATGCCCCGAAATAAAACTCAGGGGCTGGGGCGTCAGCGTTAAGCATGAAACTTTAGGGGCAGGGTACATTCAGAAACTGATGAGGGGACTAGATGTTCCTGTTCTGTGCGGTGCGAGGGACAATGAGATTGTTATTCACGTCAGGACTCTTCAGAACGGTGAAGAAGAGATTTTGATTAACGCTCTGGAAGGTGTTTTCAATGCGTGAAATTTCATTGGTATTAGGCACTGCAGGACACATAGATCACGGCAAAACAGCCCTCATTAACGCCCTCACAGGTATAAACTGCGACCGCTTAATCGAAGAAAAGAAACGCGGCATAACAATAGAGTTAGGGTTTGCACCTTTGAGCCTTGAGGACGGTAGAGTAGTAAGTGTTATTGACGTTCCCGGTCATGAGAGATTCATCAGGCAGATGGTAGCAGGGGCTTCAGGAATTGACGCTGCACTGCTCGTTATAGCCGCTGACGAATCAGTAATGCCCCAGACCCGCGAACACTTAGCCATAATGGAACTGTTAGGCGTTCATGACGGACTCATTGCCGTAACAAAAATCGACCGCGTTAAAGACGATGAAGGTATGCTTGAACTCGTTGTTGATGACGTTAAAGAGTTCGTCAAAGGAACGTTCCTTGAGGGCAAGCCCGTTGTACCCGTCTCATCGGTAACAGGTGAAGGGTTAAACGACCTTAGACGCGAAATCACAGCGTTGATTGACCGAGTGCAGGTAAGACCCAGAGGAGGAGCGTTCTTTTTGCCGGTCGACAGAGCGTTTACTATTTCGGGGTTCGGAACGGTCATAACAGGTACAGCATATCACGGAACTGCTCACCCGTCAGACAGAATAGAGGTCTTACCGTCGGGGCGCGAAGGACGAATCAGAACATTACAGGTTCACGGGCAGAACGTTGAGAGCGCATACGCAGGTCAGAGAGTAGCCGCTAATCTTGCAGGGATTGACATTGATGACATTTCGAGGGGTGATGTTGTCTGCAACAAAGGAGTCTTCAGGCCGACTAAGTGCTTTGAGGCAGTCATAAAGATTCTTCCGAGCGTCAAAGAACCGTTAAAGCATTGGCAGAGAGTCCACGTTTGCACAGGAACATCTGAAGTCCTCGCAAGAGTCTCACTCCTAAGCTCAAAGCAGATTGAGCCGAATACTTCACAGCCTGCACAATTAGTACTTGAAGAGCCTGTTGTATGCACTTACGGGCAGAGATTTATTCTGAGGTTCTACAGCCCGTTAATCACTATAGGAGGAGGAGAGATTATATTTCCTTACTCCTACAAGCCCAGAGGGGCAGCTTCACGCTCGAAAATTCTCAACAGAATCGAAAGCCTCAGACATGCATTAACCCCTTCGGAACGTTTCGAGTACCTCATCAATGAAGCAGGAAGCATGGCCAAGTCCGACGCGTTACAGATGTTACAGGACACTCAGGAGAATTTAGAGGTATTAACGGAAAAATTATCATCGGCAGGAAAAATTGTTATTGCGGATAACAACATTCTGTCGGAAAATTACTGCGGTGAAATCATGAACGCTCTGAAAAATTCTGTAACTCAATATCAATCCCATTACCCTGCCGAATCGGGTATGCCCCTCGAAAATTCAGGCACTCCCCGTTCGGTCGTTAATCTTGCTGTTGAACGAGGTGTACTCGTAATGTCGGGCAACAAACTTCATACACCCGATTTCGTTCCGCAGAATGACGAGGCATTTAACGCGAGCATTGAGGCCGTCAGAAAAATCTGCGTTTCACGGAAATGGCAGCTCCCAACGCTTGACGAACTCAGAAAAGAATTAGCCCTCCCCGAAAAAATCTTCACTAAAATTATTCAGGCCATGCGTAACAATAATACCCTCGCCTTAATCCCTGAAGGTTATGTGTTACTCCGTGAGCTTGAGGACGAAATGAGAAATATTCTCAGGGGGTTAGGCACTCAGGTAACACTCGCTCAGGTAAGGGACGCTACGGGAAGCACACGCAAATTCATTCTCCCTATACTAGAGTATTTCGACAGCAAAGGGTTCACCAGAAGGGCAGGTGATTACCGTGTCGTGCTGTGAGCCTTCGCAAATCGGCAAAAAAAGACTCACTGAGTTATCTCACTCAAGCGGTTGAGCGGCAAAGATAGGTCCGGCGGACTTACAGAAAGTTTTGGAGGGAATACCTCAGATTTACGGCGACAGGGTGCTTGCCTCGTGGAACGGTAATGAAGACGCTGCTGTGTTTGAGATTGACGATAAACGTTACGGGATATTGACTGTCGATTTCATCACTCCTGTTGTTGATGACCCGTTTACTTGGGGGCAGATTGCTGCTGCTAACTCACTGAGCGATGTGTTCGCTATGGGAGGAAGACCGATTGTCGCGCTTAATGTCGTCTGTTTCCCGACTCAGTACCTTGAGCTTGACGTTCTGAAGTCGGGGCTTGAAGGTGGATTTGAACGCGTCAGAACGGCAGGTGCGTTTTTGGTCGGAGGCCACAGCGTTCAGGATGATGAA
>JAFTBA010000240.1 GCA_017458545.1 Synergistaceae bacterium
ACTCGCATACTACCGCTTCAGAATACCCTTATTCTCTGGGGCTGGTTTACTTCAGCCTCTATCCGGTAAAGGTTGTTACACCTTATCCGCTTACATTTATTTCTTCTTTGGCAATTTTTATGTGATACGAAAATCACAAAGGCTACATGCCAGCCTAGAACGGCTCTAAGACCGTTGAGTATTTTATCCGTTCCTAAAAGAACGCCTAATTAAAAATTATATTTAAATTATACGAAAAAAAAGTAAAAGGCGCAATTCCTCTCACGGCTAAAGCCACGAGTGTCCTTGCGCAGGTAATGAAATAAGCATACCGGGAGCTCATGATGCCGGCTGTTCAAACGTCTGGACAAAAAATATCATCGGTAAACTCGATAAGGATTACGCTATCACTCAGGACAGGCAGATACCAAAGCTGCTAGAAGCAGGAGTCAGACTGCTCGACCTGCGTTTCACAAACTGTTACAAGGATCACATAAATAACTGGGAGTATGAGGATTTATATCTCTGTCACGGCAGTGACATACTGTTTTACTGCCTTAACGACAGCGGAGCAGTACGAAACATTGAAGGAGTTTTGAACGATGTTCATCAGTTTCTCAGAGATAATCCTACAGAAACAGTAATACTCGATGTTTCATGTGAATATGATGACAGCGCAAGCAACTGGAGAGTCAACCCCACTCTGAAAAAGAAACTACAGAAATATGACTACCTGAGTCATAAGGACGAAACCGGTTATCCTTATGAGCTTTGGATTTACGCAGGAGAACCCGGTTCAGCTTCAGGGAATATTCTTCCCAAACTCGGCGAGGTCAGAGGCAAAGCTGTAATAATCTCCTCACAGGCAAGCAGTATAGGTCTTGGTTTGCAGACAGGTTCAAGCAACGGTACAGGGAATTTCACGCTGAGCGGAGTTAATTTTGCGTATGAGAATCACTACGATGTCGATGCTAAAACAAAAAGTTCCGCTGTACGTTCGTTTTACGATGATAACAAAATATATATCACTCTCGGCGACTGGGGCCACTGGGATCATATACTGAAAGGCCTGGTTGTATACACATCATCGAACTGCGCAGCCAGTCTCGGCAATCATCCCTATACAATCGCTCAGACTGTTAATCCTGAGGCCAATTCATTTTGGGGAACGTTCAAATCTCAAGGCTTACTTGCAGGATGGGTAGGTGCTGATTTCGTAGGAACATCCACGTCACATAACAGGGCTTATGACATGAATGCCGATGCTATATGGCAGGTGAATTTCAGAAATGACTACAGCGGCAGCAGCCGCAGGGGTTCTCCTTACTATTTCATAATTTACGAGAACGTTGCAGGAAATCCCATTCACTCACAGGAAGTACTGAAAGGCGCTGCGCTTACACTGCCTCAACCTCCTACGTATCCTGTTTCCGCTCCGAACTGGATTGATGTTGACACAGGCGAAGTCCTTGACGGTACGATATTGCCTGACCGCGATATTACATTAAAAGCAAACGCCTCTTATTACTCCCTTCAGGGACAGAATGAACAACAGCTCGTAGGCGCAGGAACATCGGGCGGATGCAATGCGGGTGTAAGCAGTGTAATTTTTGCGGCACTCCTCGTTATCGCACGTAAGATAACAAAAAAATAAACTAAACAAACTCTCACTCAGTTCACACAAATATAAAGACAAAAAAACCGGGTCAACAATTCCTAAATTGAAAGCCCGGTTTTAATTTTTCTGTTTTCTGTTTGTTGAACTGCTATCTTGCTCCCGAAATAGCTTCGAGTATTTCGTAACGCACCATAGGAAGCTGTTTCTTCATTTCGAGTGCTTCCTCAATAGGAATTTCAACTATGCTTCCTTCCTGAGTGCAGATTACGCTTCCTGAACGTCCTTCGGCGAACGCTTTAACCGCGTAATATCCCATTCGTGTAGCAGTCTCGCGGTCTCTTCCTGTAGGAGCACCTCCGCGCTGAATATGTCCCAGAACTGTAACTCGCGGATCAAGTCCCAATGACTCGTGAATTTTCTTGCCTATTTCGATAGCACTTCCTGCACCTTCGGCGACTACGACCATGAAATGAGTCGCTCCTGCAAGTCTTGAGTTCTGTATCGGTTTTACAACGTCCTCCTCAAAATTAAGCTCGTGTTCAGGGATTAACACTGACACAGCACCTACAGCAAGTCCGACATAAAGAGCTAAGAAACCTGCATGTCTTCCCATCACTTCAACAACTGAGCAGCGTTCATGGGACTGCATTGTGTCGCGTAATTTGTCGATACAGTCAATCGCAGTGTTGCAGGCAGTATCGAAACCGATAGTATAGTTTGAACAGCCTATATCATTGTCGATTGTCGCAGGGATTCCCATTACAGGTACTCCCAAACGTGAAAGCTCAAGCGCACCCCTGAATGTTCCGTCTCCGCCTATTGCAACTATTCCGTCAAGGCCAAGCATTTTGCAGGTATTAACGGCTTTTTCGCGGCCTTTTTCAGTCATGAACTCCTCGCTTCTGGCTGTGTACAGAATCGTTCCGCCTGTTCCGAGTATATGCCTCATCATTTCGGGAGTGAGTACTACGAAATCACTGTTGATGAGTCCCTGCCAACCCCTTCGGATTCCTACACACTCCATGCCGAAATGCATTGCCGTTCTCGCTACTGAACGGACTGCAGCGTTCATTCCGGGTGAGTCGCCGCCGCTGGTTAAAACTCCTATACGCTTAAATTTTTTCTCCATTAAGATTCCTCCTTAGCGGTAATGAGTAGATTTTGTTATTCTACCATGCTGTAAAAAAATCCC
>JAFTBA010000241.1 GCA_017458545.1 Synergistaceae bacterium
AATGGAATCATTCCCGAAAAAAAGTAAACTCATGCTAATAAAATATCCCTCTCACTGTCAACGCGAGAGGGATATTTTTTTTTTACAGTAATGCAGGAATAATCTTACTGTTGACGAACTCCACTATCTGTCCTGCAAATACTCCAGTCAAAACTGCCCCGGCACTCAGCAGCAACAGCGGTATTCTCATGTTCACGGGCATGTGGAACGGTACAACATTCGAGTAGTCGTAATCATCTCCAGGAAAAAACGCATCAGTTACTATCGGCAGCAAATACCCGGCCGTCAGCAATGCGCTTACCATCAATATCACTATTCCGAATATCCCTAACCCTCCTAGCCCTAACGCTCCTGCAGCCATATACCATTTCGCTGTGAACCCTCCCGTTACGGGAAGACCTATCAGCGACACCGAAGCAAGCGCAAAACATGTCATCGTTATCGGCAGTTCCTTTCCCACTCCGCGTAGCTGGTCGGCGTAATGGTAGTTCACTCCCTGCAGCGTGAAGTAAATCACTACCCCCGCGCTAAGGAACAAACAGCTCTTCGCCATAGCATGTGCAGCTATCTGCATAACAGCTCCCCTCACTCCGTCAGGAGTCAATAGCATCATTGCAAACACTACATACGATACCTGACTCACGCTTGACCATGCTATGCGCTTCTTGAGATGTTTCTCTATGTACGCCATCATTGAACCCGTAAATATCGTCAGCAGTGCCATACATAACAGTGCCGTTTGAACCCATGTTCCCCTAAGAAAATCATCACCTACTACGTAATACACTACACGGAACATAGCTATCACTCCTGCTTTCGTGATTAACCCTGAGAGTACTGCGCTTGCAGGGGTAGGTGCCTGAGGGTGAGCAGTAGGTAACCATGCGTGCAAAGGTACAATTCCTGCCTTAGCCCCGAAACCTAACAGCGTCAGAAATGTTACCGTCAAAAGCATATCCCTGTTATTCTCAGCCGTAATCTTGGCCATATCAAGAAATCCTCCGGGCGTGAAGTCCATTGACACACCATAAACATGGAAGAAGAAAAATCCTCCCAATGCCATTGCCGCACCTGTCAATGAATAAAGCAGGTATGAGATTGTTGCACGTATTGATTCTCTTTTCTGCGAGTGCATAACTAACGGTAATGTCATGAACGTCATCAGCTCATAGAACAGGTAAAGGGTCAGCAAATTACCTGCACACGCAACTCCTATTAAGATTCCGAATGTTGACAGGAAAAAAGCATAGAACCTGTCAACAGGAGGCCGTCTCCTAAGATATTCAAACGCATACAGAGTCACTAACGGCCATATGAACGCTACTAAACATGCGAATGCCCTCGCAGGATAATCCATTCTGAACGCTATCGATAAACTGTCGGTTATACGCCACAAAGTGATTAACTCGCCGTTCGTCATGAATGCCGCCAAAAATGTTATTGCTGACGTTATGAACGTCATCACTCCGACATATACATGCCTGTCCTCGAATATAGGACGCGAAAATAATGCGAAACCCGTTATTATCGGGAAGAGTACGGGCGCAAGTGTTAATACTGCATTGCCCATCATAATACGTTCACCCCTCTCGTTATCAGCCTCAGTAACGGTACACAGAACAGTCCAAGATAGAAATTAAGCGCGAGAAATATACACATTGAAATTTTATACGACAGTGTAGGCGCAGGAGCTGTGAAATTTTTGTGAGCATCCTTGTTGTGAGTCAGTACTACTATAACAGCAGGGACATAATACAAAGCGTTTAACACCGAACTTGCTGCCAGTGCAGTTAATGACCATACTATTGTGTTATGGTCAAATGATGCGAGCGTTAAGCTAAGTTTAGAGGCGAACCCTGCAAAACCCGGTATACCCATCATCGAGAAAGCTCCTGCTATTAATCCCAAACCTGCCCAAACATTAACATAGAACGTTCCCATTAAGGCGTGTAATCCTTTCTTATGTCCTGCGGCATTGCTGAGTCCTCCTGCTGCGGTGAAAAGCATAGGTTTAACACAGGCATGTACGATGATGTGAAGACATGCTGCTGCGACTCCTGCTATAGTGTTCAGCCCTACTCCCAAAAATATGTAACCTACTTGAGCAACGCTTGACCATGCAATCATACGTTTGACGTTGTTTTGACGGAGCGCGTGAACAGACCCCATAATCATCGCCAATATTCCAAGTATGAAAATCGCAGTGTCCATTCTCAAAAGGTGTATCACTTCGAGTCCAAATACCCTGTAGAATATTTTGATAATCGTAAAGATATGACCCTTCAGCACTAAACCCGAAAGAATTGCGCTTGAAGCATTTGTTGATGATCCGTGAGCATCGGGAAGCCATGAAGCAAAAGGATATAACGCGCTCTTAATCGCAAGTCCTGCAGTCATCAAAGCAAGCGATACTGTCAAAGGAATCATATATCTGTTTGTTGCTACGAGCTCTCCTATCGCCCTGTGCATGTTCTGCATTAAGAGATGACCCGTTAAATCATACAGCAGACATATCGCTATCATAACGAGTCCCGAACCTACAAGACTCATAACAAGATAACGCAGTGCAGCCCTTGCGGTTTCAGGGCCTTCCTTAACGGCGACTATTGCACACGCTGCGATAGTGTTAATCTCAATGAAAACGTAAGCGGTGAATAAGTCGTTTGTGTAAGTCAGTGCTAACAGCGAGGCAGTGAGTAAGTTTACGAGTACACAGAATATATTGCGTCTTGAAGGTGCTATGTCCTCAGCGGTTGACGAAAAATTGCCCGTTAATGATAAGAGCATGGCCGTGCAGAACACTAACGATAATACAGCCTCAAGAGGTCCTGCGCGCAGTTCGTTCCCCCAAGGAGCAGGGAAATGTCCCATAGGGAAGTTGAAATTCAAACTCTGTCCCGAAACTGTCAGCGAGTATAACAGGTATGCCGATAAGATTCCGACAAAGCCTATTGCGAAACACGATAATTTTTCGGGAAGCCTGTTTCTGTTGGGAACTAAAGGCGTTATTATTGCAGTAACCATCATCAGAAATATACTGATGAACGGGATATTATATGCGAACATTCCTATCATGACAGCACTTCCTCTTCCGCGTTGCTTATCGCTGTCTCTAACTGCTGCTGTTCCTCAGTCATCTTCATCAGTGCCTCGTCAATGTTCAATGTCCCGTAACTCTCGTAGAGTTTCAGCGTCAACGCCAATGCAAACGCAGTAACACTCACGCTGACAACGATACCGGTAAGCACTAAGCCTGCAGGAACGGGATTAACATAAACTGATGACGAAGTTACCCATCCTCCTGAGCCGTTCTCAATGAGGATAGGGGCTGCTCTTCCTTCAACGTAGCCTTTAGCAGCAAGGAATAAATAAACGGCTGTATCCATGATGTTAAGGCCGATAATTTTTTTGATGAGGTTGCGCTGTAAAAGAAGGTTAGTTAAACCTATACCTGAGAGAATAACTGCGGCAGCCTCGTAATGATTCAACATTAATTTTTCGAGCATGACTATATATCCCCCTCGCTGAATAATGCGTAAAATCCGTACAGTGTTCCTGCAACAATTAACCCTACACAGATGTTTAACGGAAGTATTAAGCCTCCGCTGAGAATGTTACCGATAGTGCCTTTAGGAATTATTGAGTGTAAGTGATTTGCGCCTGTGAAGAACGAATAGCCTTTTGAAACGGCGTAAATCATGAGAGCTGTAGAACTTGAGACGATGAATGTACGTTCGTTGAAGAACTGATGAACCCTTCCGAAACCGTAAGCATTAGCCGCGAGGATTAATGCAGTACTGAGTATTGCGCCTCCTGAGAAGCCTCCGCCTGGGGATAAATGGCCGTTTATGACGACTACACAGCCCATCATGAGTATGACAGGTATTGAGAGGTTAGCGACACCGCGAAGAATAGTATCGTCATGCCTGAAAGTGTGATGAGGAGGTCCGCGCTGTAAGAAGTTCATACCTGCCTCATTAGTGTGAGGTGAGTCACAGTTATCGGTTTTGTTGCGCCTTGAAGCTCCGAGCAGCATTAAGACGCTTACGGCAGCTGTGAAAAGCACAGCCGATTCACCGAACGTATCGAACGCCCTGTAATCGAGAATGAGTCCTGCAACGATATTCTGTGCGCCCGTCTCGCGTCCCCCGTGTTCAACGTAACGGCGGATAACCTCGTTGTTTGCGGGGTTGCGTTCGTGGCCGAAAGGGGGTAATTCC
>JAFTBA010000242.1 GCA_017458545.1 Synergistaceae bacterium
CCCTATACATAGCAGGGTAAGTCTTTCCCGATACCGGACGGCCGGGTTCTCTGCCTTTATGTGTGCTTTGCCAGTTAGCATAATTGCTCTTGTATGAGCTTACTTTGCCTAATGCCTTCATTATTGATGCTCGACGCATGTAACTTGGGAACTTATGAAAATTTTTATCATAGTCGTACTTGGGGGCTGGATTGTTTGCGGTTCTGTGGGTCAGTTTCTCAACTGTACGTACTCTGTCTAATGAAGATGTAACACTTGAAATATAATCCCATTCGTTGATAACAACATTAATGAAAAAATCAGTAGAAGCATGATAAAGATCAACAGCACGATAAAACGCTCCATGTGCACGGCCTATCTTGACTTTGTATGTTGACATCAGTTTCATAAGATTATCTCTCGATATTTTACGCACTAAACCACTTTCGTGATGTAAAACCACAGACCTCCCCTCGAAAAGAAAGATAATATATGTAATAAGAAAAAGTGAAGTCTATTTATTTTTGGAAAAAAGAAATAGACAGCCGTCTCACTCACGATTAAAGTTCTTGCCACTTCGCGTGTCGCGAGAATACGATGGCTTGCAGTTCAATTTCTTCGCCTCTGTCAGAATTTCAATAATCTCATCGTCCATACTCATCATCGCGCACATCATTGCGTTCATTCCCTTATCATCGGCAAGGTCAACATCAGCTCCGTTCGCAACAAGAAGCCTCACTGCATTCAACTGAGCCTCGCGTTTTAACGCAATATACACAGCTGCAACAAGAAACCATGAGTCTCCTCCTTCAGCCATGAATCCACCCGTCCTTATCATCGCAGATAACATGAATCCCGGAGTCCTGTCCTTGCCCGCAACTGTCCACAGTAATGCTGTCATACCTTCATTATCCTGAGCGTTCACGTCAGCACCGTGTTCAATCAGAAGTTCAAGGATTTCAGGTTCACACCCCACATCGAGCGCGGCAAGCATTAAAGGAGTCCTTCCGTCCTTGTCGGGAATATTAGGGTCTGCTCCGTGTTCGAGTAATACCCTCAGAATTTCCGAGCCCGTCATCACCGCGTAAACAAGTGCAGTCCTCCCTGTAGGATCACAGTAATCAGGGTCTGCTCCGTTCGACAAAAGTATATCGGCTATATCAGGTCTGTTGACTGTTATTGAAACGTTAAGGGCATTCGTTGAAGTTTCAGGGCTTAACTCAAAAATTTCGTTGAGGTCAGCACCGTTTTCGGCAAGAAATTTAATCATATCGGCACTGATACCGTTATCTGCCATGAATATCGCTGCAGCTAAAGGAGTCTGAGGTGTCTCAAGCATACAAAGTTTGTTTATATCGGCACCGTTCTTCAGCAATAATTTAATATAAGGAATGTTACCCGACTTAACAGCAAATATCATCGCTTCGTCATAATCCGCTCCTGCTTTCATTAACTGCACTATTATGTCAGGGCTTACTTTTCTGTCGCTGAACCTGCTCCGAAATTCTTTGAGCTGCGTTAATACCGTGTAAGTCAGCGGTGTATATCCTGCATTGCTTCTTTTGTTCACGTCAGCACCAAATTCAATAAGCCATTTAACAACTTTAGGACTGTCTGCCGTTACAGCAAGGAGAAGAGGGTTATTATCATTTGAGTCAGTACCGTTCACGTCAGCACCTAAATCAACAAGCAGTTTAATGAATTTCTTTTTGCCTTTCATTATTGCCGCCGATAATCCGTCTGCCGGCCTTGCACCGTATTTAACGAGTGCTTTTATTGCGCCTGTATTCTCCTCCATCACAGCAACAAAAATCGGTGATACTTTCGCTCCGTAAATATATGACTTCTTATTGGCATTAGCTCCCGATTCTAATGCTTCTTCAATCTCCTGTCGGCTTCCGCTCACGCAAAGGCCGAGAAATTCTTTCTGTGTCATTTAACATCAATCACCTCTCGTATGTTCATGCGCCTCATTCACTATATCACTTACATCAAATTTATCATCATTACATTCACTGTGAGACACTCTGCATAAAAACTCTATATTACCTTCAGGGCCTTTTATCGGCGAATAGGTCAGTCCCGTAACATTAAACTCAGTTTTCTCACCGATAAAGTCAAGTATACTGTTAATGACCTCAATGTGAACTGCCTTATCTTTCACAACACCGTGTGAAATTCTTTCGCGTCCTGCCTCGAACTGAGGTTTTATTAAGACGACAGCACCCCCGTTTACAATCTCATCAAGTACAGGGAGAATCAATCTCAATGATATGAACGATACATCACATCCTGCAAACTCAATGCGTTCAGGGAAATCACTGCGAGTCAAATACCTTGCGTTAGTCCTGTCCATAACGATAACACGAGGGTCATTAGCCAGTCTCCATATCATTTGGCCGTAACCGACATCAACAGCATAGACTCTCTCTGCACCGTTTGCAAGCATAACATCGGTGAACCCTCCTGTTGAAGCTCCTATGTCGGCGCAAATTTTACCCTTAACATCGAGGCCGAAGACCTCAAATGCACGCAGCAGTTTCAGCGCGCCTCTTCCTGCCCATTTAGGCACATCGTCAACAGTTATGTCAGTGTTACGTTCAAACATTGAGCCTGATTTTGTTACTACTTGGCCGTTGACTCTTACTTTTCCTGCCATGATTAAAGCCTGAGCTTTGTTCCTTGTTTCAACGAGGCCAAGCTCAGGCAGTAATTTATCGAGACGTTCTTTGTCCTTCATGCCTGATTCCTGTAACGGGCTATTATGTTCTCAGCGGTCAACCCGTAAATCTCTCTCTGTTCGGACTGGGTAGCATGTTTAACGCAAACGTCAGGCACTCCGAACCTCATCAGCCTTACTGCGAGTCCCCTCTCGGCAATCAATGCACCTATTGCCTCACCTAATCCGCCGTTAGCGTAGTTCTCCTCAATCACTGAAACAGCAGAATACTTACCGAGTATCTCATCAATAACTTTCATGTCAATGGGCTTAACACGTCTCACATCATAAACAGCAGGGACATCAATTCCCAATTTAACGGCGAGTTCCCGGACTTTGAGCATAGTGCTTACGCTTGAACCGTGACCGAGCAATGCCCAGTTCAAACCGTCATGAATCTTAGCGATACCCTCATCGTGAATCTTAACGCTGAGATTCTCAGGGGGAATAGTTCCGCGAGGATAACGAATCAGAGTAGGGCCGTTACGTTTTGAAGCTGCAATCATTGCGTCCCTCAATGATGACTCATCGCAGGGCGCGTAAATTTCGAGGTTAGGTACAGCCCTTCCCCAAGAGATGTCGAGCATACCCTGATGAGTGTCTCCGTCAGACCCTGAGAGTCCTGCCCTGTCAACCATAATAACAACAGGCAAATTCTGTAACGCTATATCGTGCATTAACTGATCCATAGCCCTCTGTAAAAACGTCGAGTAAATAAACACCCAAGGTCGCATACCTCCAGCCGCTAATCCTGCTGCCATAGTAAGCATATGAGACTCGGCGATTCCAACGTCAAAGAACCTGTCAGGGAAAACGCGCGAGAATTTTTCGAGCTTAACTCCAGTAGACATTGCCGCAGTGAAACACACTATGCGTTCGTCCTTCATCGCAAGTTCTTCGGCAATCGTTGAGGCTGCTTCACTCCAAGTGCGTGCTTTGGGAGTACCTTCGGGGGCAACCTGATGATATTTTGTAGGGTCAGCTTCAGCCTCACTCAGTCCCTTGCCTTTAACGGTGTTAAAGTGGAGGATAACGGGCTTGTAGTAATTCTTAGCGCGTTCAAGGACTCTTATTGTGTTGGCTATGTCATGGCCGTTAAAAGGCCCCCAGTAATTTATCCCTAACTGATCGAAAACGTTTTTGGGTTTGAGAATCATTTTGACGAAATCGCGCATACTCTCGAACCTTCCTGCCCACTTAACGCTCAAATGACGGCGCGCAAAATTCTTGAACCTCCTGTAAACAGTATTGCCCGACAGCCCCGATAATATGCTTGAGAATCCGCCGATTCTGTTGCTGATTGAATGCCTGTTATCGTTGAGAATGATGATTAATTTTGTCGGTGTTTCCTGAACGTAATTGAGTGCCTCGAATGCCAAGCCGTTAATCAGTGAGGCATCGCCGATGAAAGCTATTATGTTTCTGTTTTCGTTGAGGAGGTCTCTTGCCTTAGCGTAACCGAGTGCAGCAGAGATTGATGTACTGCTGTGGCCTGTGTTGAAATGGTCATAAGGGCTCTCATTCCTTCGCGGAAAACCTGATATACCGTCCTTGAGTCTGAGCGTCTTAAACCTGTCGAACCTGTCAGTAAGAATCTTATAAGGGTAAGACTGATGGCCAACGTCAAAAATTATCCTGTCATTTAACGGGTCAAAGACTCTGAGCATTGCTATAGTGAGTTCGACAACACCAAGCGATGAGCCTAAATGACCGCCGTTTTTTTTGACGGTGTCTATAATAACTGCCCTCACCTCTTCAGCAAGCGAGGGCAGGTCTTTGTCATTTATACGCAGTAAATCACTGTGAGTGAATCCTGATTTGAGAAACTTCATATCACATATTTTACCCGTTACTCGAAACGTCTGAACTCATAAGCCGCAAACTGTGCAATAAGCTGCAATGATGCGAGCTGTGAACGGTTAAGTGCTGTTCTTCCTTCCTGCCCTGAACCGAGAGCGATAATCCCTACGAGTGAATTGTCATCGCAGACAGGGAATATATATTTTGCTGACGATTCTTTGAGTGCATTCTTCCACGGACACCCTGCCAGTCCCCATGACCTGAACACAGAGTCAGGACTCATTGTTCCCAAGTCATAATGCGACTCGCTGACGTTTGAGCTGTTCACAGGGCCTTCGTGGGACGGTAATAGTGTGGGGTCAGCTTCAGCCCTTATGTGACCTCTTCGCTGTTCGGAGAGAGTGTAGCCTTTGCGCGAATTGTTCCATGAAGCGATGAGGCAGTTCTGCATTCTGCACTGTTCCATGAATATGTCAGCCAGTAACGAGAAGAAACGCCCTTTGTTTTCAGCAGCCCTTAATACTTTGAGTACGTTCGACAGTGAAAGAACTGTGAACTCACCTGCTGATATGTCAGCTTCAGCCTGCATTGACTGAACGCGAAGGTTGTTGATTGAGATTGCGCGGACTGCGAGATTTCCTAGAAGCTCAAGGAAATTCATAGTCTGGTCATCGGGTAACTCGTCCCAATGAATCAGGCAGAACAGTCTGCATTCACCTTCAGCAATCGGCAATACAACTTCAACGGGTGATTCTCTTTTTGTTATGACGGGAGTAGGGGGGAGAATCTGAGCAGCATAGATTCCTTTACGTTCGGGAATGCTCTCTGCCTTGCCGTTGAAGACAGTGAGGTAACTGCCCTCGTCCTTGAGGATAGCGATTGATTTGGGGAACAGGCTTTCCTGAAGGACATCAGCGAGGAACGATGCGAAGTACTGAAGGGGCATAGGCTCGAAGATTGAAGCGAGAGTGCTTTTTGTTGCGAGTATCATGTAGGAGAGGCGCGATAATTTTTTTTCGGTCTCAGTAATTTTCCTGGATGTTTCCCACAAACGTATCAATCCTGCGTAAGGCTTTAATTCTTCGATGAGTGCTTCGGGATTAACGGGCTTGTTTTCGAGGAGAATGTATAACTCCCAATGAAGACCTCTTATTCTGATGATGAACGGCCATGTTTCTGAGTCTTCAGAGAACGAAAGCTCATATGATTCTTTGACCGGTGATGAAGGAAACAGGCGTGTAATTTCGTCCTTGAGCGTTAATGATGACGGTACGAGTCCTGCAGCGTCAATAATATTGAGGACGCCTGAGTCACCATGTTCAGCGATTAATGCTTTGATTGAATTAGCTGTGAGGAAATCGGTAAGATTTTTCACAGCACCTCCGTTTATCAGGAAATCTATTTTTTTGTACAATTCATTTATATTTTCGGACATTAATTTTTTGACACCTCCGCCAAAAATTTCGTGTAATTATTTTATCGCTTTTTGCATTCAAATCGTATAATATAAGCTAATTATCATAAAGTTTATTATTTGAGGATTTTTAGAATTTTAAGTGAAGGGCTGGCGTTGGTAATACAATGATTGAGGTACATCGTCTGAACGGTGAAGCATTCCTGCTTAATTCCGATATGATTGAAACGATAGATGTAACGCCGGATACTGTTTTACGTCTGCTGAACGGACACAGGTATGTGGTGAAAGAAAAGGTGAAGGACGTTTACCGAAAAATAATATCCTTCAGGAAAGCAGCAGGATATACCTGCATAGTAGCTAACACTGCGGACGAATCATTAGAATAAAACAACGGCAGAGGTGTATATACTTTGGATTTAACGAGTCTGATAGGATTTTTGGCAACATGGATTCTTGTCGTAGCATCAATGGCTTCGGGCGGTAATATCGGAGCATATATTGATGTTCCCTCATTGATGATAACAATCGGAGGAGCAATAGGCGCAACAATAATTTCAAACCCCGGCGCAAGGCTTAAAGCTATGGGCGGCTGTCTCAAAAATGTGTTTATGTTTCAGGAGCCTGATTTAGTCGGAATGGTTCAAATGATAGTCAGCTTTGCCGAAAAGGCAAGGCGTGAAGGACTCTTATCACTGGAGGCTGATGTAGCTGAAGTTGAGAGCGAGTTCATGAGGAAAGCTATTCAGTTAGTTGTTGACGGAACAGATCCCGAACTGGTCAGGGCAATTCTGGACACTGAAATAGGAAACTTTGAGGACAGACACAGTGCCAATAAAGCAGTTTTCGATCACTTAACGGAATTTGCGCCTTCATTCGGAATGATAGGTACACTTATCGGACTGATAGCGATGTTGGGGAACCTGCAGGACGTTAACGCACTTGGTCCCGGTATGGCGGTCGCATTAATAACGACGATGTACGGTTCAATGATGGCTAACATGTTCGGTTCACCCGTCAGCAAAAAACTTGCATCACGTTCGGCGCAGGAAGTTAAAGCAATGGAGCTTATGGTTGAGGGAATATTAGCGATACAGGCAGGCGAGAACCCCCGTATCGTTGAGGAAAAGCTCAAGGTTTACCTGCCCCCTGCAATGCGTGAGGCGTTCAATCAGGAGGAGGGCTAACAGTTAATGGCACGTCAGAAAAAACCTGAAGAGCCCGGACTTTCAGCACCGTTTTATATGGGAACTTACGGGGACATGGTAACGCTGATATTGTGTTTCTTTATACTGCTGTTTGCAATGTCCTCGATAGATTCGCAGAAGTTCCAGAAAGCATTGTTATCGCTGAGGGGTTCTCTTGGAGTCCTTAAGGGCGGTGTAACTACTGAGGAATCGACTGACCCCAACAAAAGCGGTGAAGTCGGAACGAGTCCCGGTGCCAGCGAAAGGGTTGAGATTGACACGAGGCATGTAGCATACACGTTAAATTCTTTTCTGAGGTCTGAGAATTTAACGAGGGACATTCAGGTTTCAATCAATCAGCGCGGAGTTGCCGTCTCAATAAGCGATCAGTTTTTGTTTTTGCCCGGCAGCGCGGAGTTAAGACCTGACGGACGAAGGGCATTGTACAAGATTTCGCAGCTCGTGAGGGACAGAGTACCGTTTGCAGCTGTTGAAGGGCATACCGATTCCGGAGTGTTAAGGGGAGGAATTTACCGCGATAACTGGGGACTAAGTGCTATGAGGGCTGCTGCTGTCGCCAGCTACATGGAGAGCGAAGGGGGCTTTGACCCCCTGAAACTTCAGGCTACAGGTTTCAGTTCAGCCCAGCCTATAGTACCTAATGACACGAGCGAACACAGAGCCTTAAACAGAAGGGTTGAGATTGTTTTCCTGTCGCAGTATCCTAAACGTTAAAAGGAGGATTTATACAGTGAATTTTACGGCATGTTACACGAAACTCGAACACGG
>JAFTBA010000243.1 GCA_017458545.1 Synergistaceae bacterium
GCTTAACGGCGAAATGGAAAGTTATCTTGGCTACGAACCCAATTCCCGTGAAGAAAAAGAAACGACAAATCGGCGTAAATATTTACGCTTCTTTTGCCTTAAACTTCTCCCAGATTCCCTGCTTTTTCAAAAGCCCGCGCGCCGTGTCTGAAGGTAATGCGCCGTTCTTCAGCCAGTGGAGAGCACGCTCCTCATTGATATTAACCGTTGCGGGGTCAGTCATGGGGTTATAAGTCCCTATGAGTTCGATGAACTTTCCGTCTCGTGGGGAACGCTCATCCGCAACCACCAGTCTGTAAAAAGGAGCTTTCTTTCTGCCCTGACGCGACAAACGAATCTTTACCGCCATTCCTGAAACTGCACCTCCTGTTGTTATTTAAGCTGTTACATTCCGAAACCGAACAGCGATTTCAGCCTTCTGCTTCCCCCTGAACCGGTGAAGGACTTAAACATTTTCTTCATCTGTTCGGACTGGGCGAGCAGTTGGTTTACGTTCTGGACTGAAGTTCCCGAACCCTCTGCAATGCGACGCCTTCTAGAGCCTTTAATTATTTTTGGATTGTGTCTCTCTTCGCGTGTCATTGACAGGATTATGGCCTTACTGCGCTTTAATGCACCTGCGTCAGCGTCTTCAGCCCTGAAATTTTTTATCTTATCCAACCCCGGAATCATGCCTGCAATTTTCTCGATAGGCCCTAATTTTTCGAGCTGTTCAAACTGAGTTAAGAGCATTTCGAGATCAAACTGTTTGGCAATTTTCGCGGGTGATTTGATTTCGGTATCATTAATGCCTGCTGCTTTTACTTTTTCGACGAGGCCCTGAATATCGCCCATACCCATAATTCTGCCCGTCATTCTTTCGGGGCTGAATACTTCGAGAGCGTCAGTATTCTCGCCTGTTCCTGCGAATTTAACGGGAATACCCGTTACCGTTCTGATTGACAGTGCGCTTCCGCCTCTTGCATCTCCGTCTAATTTCGTGAGAACAAGTCCCGTAAGTCCGAGAAGTTCATGGAACGCCTTAGCCGAATTAACAGCTTCCTGACCTGCCATAGCGTCAACAACTAAAATTTTCTCGTGAGGCGTTAAAGTGTCTGCTATGCTTTTGAGTTCAGTCATGAGCTGCCCGTCAATGTGAAGTCTTCCTGCAGTATCAAGAATAATGACATCATTCATATGAGCTTCGGCGTATTTCTGAGCGCCTCTGACGACCGCTAGGACATCAGTGCTGCCTTTTTCGGGGCCGAAGAAAGCAACCTTTGCGTTTTCTGCGAGGACTCTGAGCTGTTCGACAGCTGCAGGTCTTCTCAAATCGCAGGCAACAACTAAGGGACTGTGCGAATTTTTGAGGTGTCTTGCGAGTTTGACTGCCGTAGTGGTTTTCCCTGAACCCTGAAGACCTGCCATGAGAATGACTGTCGGGGGTTTAGGGGAAATAATGAGGGGAGCAGGTTTGCCCATGAGGGCGACTAATTCCTCGTAGACGATTGCCGAAATGCGTTCGTTAGGGGTAATGGAGCGGAGGACTTCGGCAGTTGAAGCGCGTTCCCTGATTTTAGCTGTGAAATCCTTAGCCGTACGGAAATCGACATCAGCTTCGAGCAATGACCGTCTGAGTTCGCGCAGAGCCGAGTCAATATCTTCCTGCGATAATCTTCCTTTGCTGCCTAATTTGGAGAAGACCGCCGATAATTTTTCTTTCAGTGCGTCAAACATAGTTAATCATTACCCTCCTTTTAATTTGCTGTATTAATTCTCATTACCGTTTACCTGCTTAGAGCTGCGCAATTTTCCGTGCAGTAATTTGTTTTCGGCTTCGAGTTCTTTTATTTTAGCCTCTAAACGTTCAGTGCTGACCGCAAAATGCAGTTTGTTTTCAGTTTCTTCGAGTTTCTGCATGACATTGCGGACGAGAACGTAAACTGCCTGTCTGCTTATTCCTAATACTCCTGCTGCTTCCGACGGCGTTAAGTCCGAGAAACATAACATCTCGTAAACTTTGCGCTGTCTTTCAGTCAGTAAAGGCGAGTAGAAATCGTACAGTAAATTGCAATAAACCCTTCGGTTGAGAATTTCGCTGTCGTCATCTTTGCTGTCAATCATAATGGCGATTATAGGGAACGCGATTTAACCTGTCAAGTGTTTTTGCTTTACGAAAATTTTTCAGGAGAGTTTCAGTTAGTATTTAAGGGTTAAACGGCTGCTAAGTTCTGCCCTCATTCCACATATCCTCAAGCCTTACGATAGTGAAACCTCTGCGATGGAGTTCGCGTATCACTCTGGGCAATGCTTCGACAGTATTAGGAGTTCCCGAGTGCATGAGGATAATATCGCCGTTTCTTACGCTTCCTGCAACTAGGTTGTATATTTCCTCAGCAGGTCTGCCTGTGTAATCGGCAGTATTGAGCGACCAAAGCCCTAAAGGAAGATTCATGCGTCTCATAGCGTTGAATATCTCCATGTTGAAATGGCCTCCCGGCGGACGGAGAAATCTTGTTTTCCTTATGCCTAAACGTTCGAGAACTTCATCACACCTTTCAGCCTGACGCACAATATGATCTGTGTAATCAGTATAGAGTCGAGGATGAGTATATGTGTGATTAGCGAGTTCGTAGCCCTGACGGTGTAACATCAGCGTAACATAACTGTAACGTTCCGCGAATTTCCCGACAAGAAAAAATGTTGCTTTAACGTCAAAGCTGCTTAACACAGCGTCAATTTCCTGCATACCTGTTTCTCTTGGGCCGTCATCGAACGTCAATACAACTTCCTTAATGAACGGATTGCCCTTAGCGATTCCGTATTTAGATCGTTCTGCTGTTAAAGGCCCCCATTCTATGAACATGAACACTGTCAATGAAATCAGCATTAATCTTCGCAACGTGAATGACATAAATACAAAAAACTCCCGTGTAAAAAATTTATTGTTTATTTTCTGAATTATAGCATTGAAAATTTTTAGCACAGAAATAAAAAAGCCCTCCCGAAATTTTTTTCGGAATGGCTTTAATGCGTGTAAAAATATCTTTGAGTGTTAATGACTGTTACAGGTAAACGCCTCTGAGTTCAACTATGTCAGAGACTCTCTTAATTGCCGCTATGTATGCCGAACGCCTCATAGTAGCCTTATGATTCTCAGCGTAATCCC
>JAFTBA010000244.1 GCA_017458545.1 Synergistaceae bacterium
CCTAATGTCTCAAGCTCTGCCCTGAATACATATTTACCGCTGTCGTCCTGTGCAGGTATCAATGTCTGAGTAATATCCCATTGTGCTTTTCGGGCTTCCGCTACAAATTCGGGCGAAATCACGAGCTTGACCTCATACTTCTTCATGATTACCGGCTGAACCTGAGGAGCTTGGGGCTGTATCTGCGGAGGCATTATGATTACCGGCTGTGATGACTGAGGCATGGCCTGAGTCCTTCCCCTGAACATTGAAAGCAATATCTTAGCGAGTACGGCCAAGAACAAAACTCCTGCGGCGATTATGACATATGAGCTGTATTTTGACCATCGGTATTCCCAAACTGACTGCCAAGGTTCACGGGAATCTTCAGGAAGATCACGGAGACGCTCAATCTCATAATGTACAGCTTCAGGTTCGTGTCCTTTATCCCCGAAAAGCTGTGATACGTAACGTTCAGGCAAATCGTTAATCACCCATTTCAAATCCGACACTGAAAGTTTTAATGCAGTATTCCTCGCTGAAGGTGTCAATTTCCGCGCCGCCCATGAAAGAATCTCCAATGACTGCGTATCAGGACGGAATTTCTCCCAAATGTCATGAGGGAATAACGCATAGAAATCATAATACTGAGTTCCTGCAAGTTTCAGCCATTCGTCAGCCTGTTCGGCGTTCTCCTGCTGTAAAATCTGCATAAGCCTCCTGAAATTCTGAGGTGATGATTCGCGGATTCTTTCGCCGAAATTTTCAATCAGGTAATCATATTTATCACTGCCCAAAACTCCCACAGCTGATGATATTCTCTCGGCAAACTGCATAGCTTCAGTATCATTGAGTCCGCTGCTTAGAGATTTTATTCTGGGGTCATCGGCGAAAATTGCAGCCTTTTTCTTTGTCTCCTGAAGCATACCGTATGACGAAATCAGAACGTCCATAACATAAGGTTCCATTACGTCCCAATAAACATCAGGCATCTCACGGGAATACATATTCAGGTTGCGTTCCTGCAGCATTCTCCGTATATCATCCTCAGCGTTCCATGCTATAGAGGCGACATCGTAGAAAGACCATGCCAGCATTATAGGGCCGATTATGGGAAGCGTTTTGCCGATTGCTTTACCTACTGCACTTGCGGCAACTTTCTTGAAAATTACGGCCTTTCCTGCGCGTTTTGCTATGAAATTTAAGAGCTGCTTACGGAAAATAACGGCAATTCCTCCGGCTAATGTAACTCCTGTTACTTTGAGGTCGGGGTATTTGTTGCTGAGATTTTCACGTACATTTTCCATGATTTTTGCTCCGCTGTCCTGAGCTGCTGTATTCTGGCGGATATATGCGCGTACCATAGGATTCCTGTCGGCGGCAAGCAGCATTATGCTTGTGCGCTTGTAGAAATCAGCTAAATCACTTTGCAGCGAGTCACCCCATTTTTCCTCGACATCGCGGAGAAAATTATCGTACTGTTCAGCAAACTTAAACGCTGTAGCCTCCTGAATATTGTCCACTACGTTACCCAAATTAGTGCCTAAACGAAGACCTTTAGTCCCCCAGAGCATTCCGCCCGTCTTCTCCTCGAAAGCATCATCAATGGCCTTGTTGAGCTTCTCGGTCATACCTAATGCCTGCCACCTTGCGCGGTAAAGACGGAGGAAATTATTGCGGCTCTTCTTGAGGCCGTCGCGGAAATTCACTTTGTCAGCCTCCGGGACTTCCGCGCCTAATTCTCTGACTGCCTGCTCAATATCAGCTTCTCTCTGTGATTTTGTCCGCATTATACTCTCTGAGGCATCTTCAGCCCATGAACATGAACACAGAACTGCAACGATAAACAGCGACAATAATTTACGCATAAATCTTCCTCCTTCTTAATGACCTTCGTATATTTTGGGTGCCGGTGCTTTCACAGCCTTAACGTCCGGCGATATATCGGGTGAATTTTCTTTTGAAATTTCGGGTTTAGGCGGGTAAACTTGCGGTAATTCTTCTGTTTCAATGAGAATGGCAGCAAAACGGTCGAAATCCCCGTACTTTGCATCGCGCAAAAATTTCCCGT
Organism: Synergistaceae bacterium; assembly: GCA_017458545.1. Lineage (GTDB taxonomy): Bacteria > Synergistota > Synergistia > Synergistales > Aminobacteriaceae > JAFUXM01. The sequence continues at coordinate 2,051 of JAFTBA010000244.1, forward strand.
GAAGTTTCAGAACATCATCGAGTGTGTAGCTCTTTCCGTCAGCAATATCCTGAATCAAAGTTACCCTGTCAGCAAAAAATCTCTGTTCTGGTCTGGTGAGTTCTTTGCTGAGTTCTTTAACCAGTGAATTTTCAGCTAATGATTTTCCTTTGCTGACGTTCGAGAGCAGAGACTCATATGCGAATATGTAAGCGTCTTTAACGTATGCTTCCATTCCATCCCAGTAGATTAACGGAACTTCTTCGGAGTACATTTTGTTGTAAGCCTCGAAAATTTTTACCTTTATTACCTCTTCAGCCTCAGAAGCCATAGAGTAAATGTCCCATGCACTCCACGCCATCATTGCCCAGCCTATTACAGGAACGGCGAAACCGACTACTCTCCCAATAGCAGCACCCTTGAGTTTGTTCGTAAGAATTTTTGTTACGTAGTTCGTGAGCTGTTTTTTTGCCAGAACCATGAGTCCGCCGCCTATAATCCCCACACCTGAAACTTTCAGCGTCCCGTATTTATCCGATAGTTCTGTTGAAATTCGAGTCATTACAGCGCGCCCGTTGTCCTTCGTAACGAGGTCATAATCCTGACGCAGACGTGCCTGAGCCATAGGGTTGGCGTTAAGTTCAAAGTACATCATTTCATTCTGACGCTTGTAGAAATCCATAATATTATCCCTGAGCTTCTCGCCCCATGTGTTTTCAAGTTCGGCTAGGAATTTATCGTAATCCGCCGTAAACTTGAACTCTGCTGACTGCTGTATCTTCTCCTGTATGTTGTCAGAATTTGTGGCTAACTGTATTCCTTTTGTACCCCACATGAGATCCTCGGTCTGTTCAGTGAAAGCGTCATC
>JAFTBA010000245.1 GCA_017458545.1 Synergistaceae bacterium
GTATGCAGAGTGTAAAAGCATAATTAAGTTAATTAGGAATCACATACCATTATACTTGACACTTTTACGGGGGGGGGGGGTATGATATTAAAATCACTAAACTATATGAAATGAGGTGTATTTATGTCTGCGAAGACTTTTTCAGTTTGCGGGCAGACCGTTACGGTAAGCGAAGCATATGACGCTTACAATACGCTCAGACTGCAATTCGTTCAAGAAGCCTCAGCCGCAGCTCAGGAGTTCGGGAATATGTACGACGCTTACGGGAACATCGACAACGTTATTGAGCATGGACTTGATGACGGCTTCGGGGTAATCGCTGAAGTAATCGACAGGGTTGTGATTAACGGAGTACTGATGAACCTGAAAATCTATGACATTGACGCAAGACGGTTCTTTGAGGATTTCTATCAGGAACGATATTTCCACTGGGACGAAGATTTCGAGGAAGTTCAAGACGCATACATGAGCATAAGACTGGAACAAAAACAGCTCGATGAGTACCGCACAATGAGGAGGCAGACCCGTTCACGCTGGGTAGGCGGAGGCTTCGGAATCAGAGGAGCATTAAAGGGAGCAGCTAAGGCCGGTGCATTGAACATGGCCAGCGGTGCGCTTCACGGGCTGTTCAACGCCGGTGCTAAAGTTATCAGCATGGCCGGTGAGAGCAGCAAGAAATCTTCTCTCTACAAAAATGCTAAAAACAGACTCATGGCTGGAATATGGCGGTCAGTTTATGAGATTCACTTTGCTGTTTGGGAAATGCTCGAAGAACGAAACGGATGCATGTATGTTGAGTGCCTTGCTTCGGGAGCTGAAAAGAAAGCTGAAGCTACTGTCAACAACTTTGCGAGAATGCCGAAAGAAGAAGTCCGAAAAATTTTTCCGCAGATTCTTCTCCTTAATCCTTACAGCGAGGAACTCTACAAGAGTCTTTTCTCGATATTCGGAGATGCTGAAGGAGGCATTCAGAGGACAGCGAGGTATTTCGGAGTTGATACATCGTTCATAACTGAAGGTAAAGAAAAACTTGCCGACAAAATTTTTGCTGACATCAGGCAGGAACTAGGGCAGACGGAACAGGCTGCACTTAACGCAAAGAAGAAATATGAACTTGCTCTGGAGTCTCACGGTGTAAGTGATACGCTTTCGGCACAGAAACATCTCGAAGCCATAGAGGAAACGCTGAGAGATTATGAGGCTAAGGCAAGGACATTTGGCGGTCAAACTTTCCGTTCACGGGCTGAGGCGGATGAAGCGAGGAAATCCGTTGAGGATTTTGAACGTTCCATTGATGAGTGCGACTACAGGAAATCAGAGGAGAATGCCCGTAAAGCTCTTGAAATTATCATGGCTTATGACGCTAAGACCCCTGCCGCTAAGAAACTTGCTGAGGCAAAACGTGAAGAAGTCGGCAAAATACTGGTCGATTTTGACGTAAAAGCCCGTACCGCAATTTCCCGTGTGAAAGAGACAGTTTTTGACACAAGGGAAGAAGCTGAAAAAGCCCGTGAGGAGATCAGAAAAATTAACAGACTTATTTACGGCCTTGATTACGAACATTCGGAGGAGGACGCAAAGAAAGCACTTGAGATATTGGAAGGATACGAGCCGGGTTTCAGGAGAATTTTATATGATTACCTGGACAAGATAAAAACTCTTCTGTCCTCCTTCAACACTGAGGCCAGCACGGTGAATTTCAACGGGCTCAGTGTTGTATTGGAGAGGGAAGAAGCCGACAAGGTGAAAGCTATGCCGGAGTTCAGCGAATTAGTCAGCAGCTGGGAGAGCTACAAGGCCGAAAGGACTGACGGTGTATTAAATCACATCGCTGACTTAGTGCAGAAAATGCCCAAGAAGATTCGAGAGTCATATTGGGGATTGCTGAGTGAGTTTGAGGCTGAACAGAAAAAGATGATGAGCGATTCGGGAAGCCCGCTCAAGTGCGGTTTGGCGTTCTTAGGCAGTTATGTGTTTATTGGTGTCGCAAACTCATTGACGGAGGAAAGTAACTTAAGCAAGGGATGTGATGCGGCATTAGGTTTAGCTCTTCTTGTAGCTTTGGTGACAATGCTGATGTCTGTAGTAAAAGGAATCAAGGCTATATTCAAGCGTAATAAATCAAAGAAATCATCTGCGTACCTCAAAGACTTTGAACAGCTCTCCTCACAGTCAGCAGAGTATCGAAACTTCAAGATGACGAACAAGAAATAATCATAAGTACACAATTAATCCCTCTCCTTAAAATTTCAGGGGAGGGATTTTTATTTGCTGACTTACGTTTTAAGCCTTTATCGCTTCGGCTCTGCCGGGATAAACAGCCAGAGCATTTTTGAGAATGTTCAATGCTTTTTCGAGGTCTTCCTTCTTGAGGACGTAAGCCATTCTCACCTCATCAAGTCCCATACCTGCTTCAGCGTAAAATCCGCTTCCCGGAGCAGCCATAGTAGTTTCGCCGTTAATGTCGAAGTTCTCGAGCAGCCAGATGATGAACTTCTCCGAATCGTCTACGGGCAATTTAACCATAGTATAGAATGCTCCCTTAGGTTCGTGGCAGACAACCCCGTCAATTTCCTTCAAGCCTTTGTACAGAACATCCCTGCGTGTCTTGTACTCTCTGTTGACCTCCTGAAGGTAGCTCTTAGGGGTACGGTATAACGCTGCTGCACCGACCTGTTCGACAGCAGAAACGCTGAGTCTTCCCTGACAGAGTTTCATGACTTCGGCGAGAAACTCTTTGTTCTTTATAGCTATGCAGCCTATACGCGCTCCGCAAGCACTGAAACGTTTTGACACAGAGTCAACCATTATCACCCTGTCCCTTGCGTCAGCCACTTCGCCGAAACTCATGAATACTCCTGTCTCGTAAATAAATTCCCTGTAAACCTCATCGGCAATAATGAATATGTCATGTTTCTTCGCTAGTCTGCATAACATCTGAACCTCATCGGGAGTATACGATACACCTGTCGGGTTGCAGGGGTGAGATACCCAGATTGCTCTGGTCTTTGAGTTTATGAGGCTCTCAACAACGTTTTCGGGCGGTAAATGGAAACCGTTATCAGCAGTTGTGGGTATAGGTTTAAGTTTAGCGAGAGCGAGTTTAGCGAACGTGTTGTAATTTGCGTAGAAGGGTTCGGGAACAAGTATCTCATCGCCCGGGTCGCAGAGTATCATCACAACAAACTGCAGAGCCTCACTTCCGCCGCAGGTAATGTAAACTTCATCGGGTTCATAAGGAACGCCCATAGCCTTGTAATAACCTGAAACTGCTTCGCGGAGTTCAAGTATTCCCTGCGAGGGCTGATAAGCGACGGTCTGAGGATGGAAATTCCTTATGGCCTCGAAATATTCATCAGGAGTTCTGATGTCGGGCTGACCGATGTTGAGGTGATAGACTTTTTTGCCTTTTGCCTTAGCAGCATCGGCGTAGGGTATGAGTCTGCGTATTGGTGAAATTTTCAACGCCTTTATTCTGTCTGAAAGATGCAATGTAAATCGACTCCTTTTTTTTCTGCTTTGCTACTTTGCTTTTCCCTGCGAGGCTACGGCAGCCTGAGCCTTAGCGATAGCCTCAGCATCACCCAGGTAACGGTGCGACAACGGCCTGAGATTTTCGTCAAGCTCATAAACCAGCGGTACGCCTGTAGGAATATTGAGTTCGAGAATGTCTTTTTCAGAGATGTTGTCGAGGTATTTGACCAGAGCGCGGAGTGAATTACCGTGAGCAGCGATGATGATTTTCTTACCTGATTTTATTGCCGGGACTATTTCATCGTTCCAATAGGGTACGACTCTTGCGACAGTGTCAGCGAGGCATTCGGTGAGAGGGAGTTCTGCGTCAGTAAGACCTGCGTAACGGGGGTCATGACCGGGGTAACGTTCATCATCTTTTGTGAGTACGGGGGGCTGAATGTCGTAACTTCTGCGCCAGATTTTGACCTGAGCGTCGCCGTATTTAGCTGCAGTGTCAGCCTTATTGAGGCCCTGTAACGCGCCGTAATGACGTTCATTGAGTTTCCATGAATGCTGAACGGGTATCCACATTCTGTCCATTTCCTCGAGGACGAGCCAGAGTGTTTTGATAGCTCTCTTGAGCACTGAAGTAAATGCGTAATCGAATGCGAAACCTTCAGCTTTAAGGAGTTTGCCTGCTGAACGTGCTTCATCGATACCTTTGTCCGATAAGGGTACATCAGTCCAGCCTGTGAAACGGTTTTCTTTGTTCCAAGCTGATTCGCCGTGACGGATTAAAACTATTTCGTACATTGTAAAAATCAATCCTTTCTGCATTTTATGTTACAGGTTAGCAGAAAATTCTAATTTTTCATAGCCTCCTGAGCCTCCCCATGCCTAAAGTCAGAGGGTTCTTGAGAAGTTTGATTTTAAGTTTCCACCTACAATAACAGGCCCCCTTATTCTCAAGGGCGTGGCCAGTCCGCCCCTACTGTATAGCCCCTAAACGGGACACAACATTACTTTGCTTACTTCTCGCACCTTTTCTCCTAAAACCCGTCATAGTTCACCTTTGTGCTACGCTGCGGCGAGAGGGAAGTGTTCCCCTGTGTTGCTTTTGATAGTGTTACTACATTTTTGTTAATGCGGAACGACTAACCGCAGATAGATTATACTATTAAGCAGCTTATATCCCCATAGCTAAAGCTAGGGGTATTACGTCGCTTTTTTGATTAAATAGCCACCGCACACTCGTCACTTTAGTGATGATTTAGGCGGCTTACTTTTTTAGATATATAATTTTCTTAAAGGAGGTGAGATTATGTATTTA
>JAFTBA010000246.1 GCA_017458545.1 Synergistaceae bacterium
ATCCAGCTTTCTGTTGCAGGGTCAGAGGCCGACTCATTAATTACCGCTTTGTTTTCGGTGTTCGGTTTTGGCTCGATTGCTGGTCTGGATTTGATTGTCGGTGTTGGCTCTACTGTCGGCTTTGGCTCTACTGTCGGTTTGGTTTCGACAGTCTGCTTTGCTTCGATTATCGTTTTGGTTTCGAGTGTTGGTTTGGTTTCGACAGTTGGCTTTGTCTCGATTGGCGGTTTAACTTCGATAGTCTGCTTTGCTTCGATTATCGGTTTGGTCTCAACTGACGGTTTAACTTCAACTGTAGGCTTTGTGATTTTACGGGAAGAAGGGTCAGGAATCATCCTGATGTCATGTACGAGTTTGTCTAAAGTTTCGTCCCTGCGCTCTAGCCAGTTCAAACGATGGCGCATACCGAGAAGATACGATAAATTTTCAGGCTCAACGTCATCAACATCGAGGCATATTACAACCTTCTTGAACTTCACAGCATGATAGACTTCTGTTTTAACGTCCTCGCTTGCGTCTGAATTATGGCTGAGAATTAACACAAACGCACGGCAGTCCTTTATTGCCGCAATAATCTCCCTGTCGTAATCGATTCCTCCCATAATATTTCTGGGAGCGTACCACGCTTCAAGATCATTCTTCTCGAGGTAATTCGCAAGGTGTACAACTAAGTCGTGTTCTTCGGTCGCATGACTCAAAAATATTTTGCTCATAATATTCAATATTTCCCCCTGAAATTTTCGATGAGTGTATTTTATATCATGAAAGTCATCAAAAGGAAAATTACTTATCTCGAAAATATAGGCAATTTTGCGGTATACTATGAAAATATTTTTGTGAGGTGTGATTAATCATGAATGAAGAGGAAAATAAATGCTTACGTTAGATAAAGTGTATCATGCTGCTTACGTTCTCAGGGAGTGCGCAAGAAAAACAGACCTCATCGCAGCACCGCTCCTGAGTGAAGAACATAATCTCTACCTGAAAACAGAGAACCTTCAGGTAACAGGCAGCTTCAAACTCAGAGGAGCATACTACAAAATTTCGCAGCTCAGTGATGACGAGAAAGCTAAGGGTATCGTAGCATGTTCGGCAGGGAATCACGCTCAGGGCGTAGCTATGGCTGCTTCGCGCAAAGGTATCTCCGCTACAATCTGTATGCCCGACTCAGCTCCCGTCATGAAGGTCGAAAGCACTCGCAGACTCGGCGCAAACATTGAACTCGTTAACGGTGCTTACGATGACGCTCACGACAGGGCCGTTCAGCTGGTTGAGGAGACGGGAGCAACATTCATTCACCCGTATGATGATGACTTCGTTATAGCAGGTCAGGCAACTATAGGTCTTGAGATTCTGGATCAGCTTGAGGACGTTGAAGCCGTTATCGTTCCTATAGGGGGAGGCGGATTGATTTCGGGGATTGCGTTCGCGGTTAAATCGCTGAAACCTGACGTGAAAATTTACGGCGTTCAGGCTTCGGGCGCACCGTCAATGTATAACTCGTTCAAGGCTCACGAACGCACAGTACTTGACAGCGTTTCGACGTTTGCTGACGGTATAGCGGTTAAGAATCCCGGTGAGAATACTTACGGGATAATTTCGCGTTACGTTGATGATATTGTCTGCGTCTCTGAGGACGAAATAGCTGCGGCAATACTCGCCTTAATCGAACGTCAGAAACTCATCGCTGAAGGCGCAGGTGCTGTACCCGTAGCTGCTGCGATGTTCCGTAAACTTCCTATTGAGGGCAAAAAGACAGTGTGCATTCTTTCGGGCGGCAATATTGACGTCAACATTCTATCGCGCGTCATCACAAGAGGACTCATGATGACGGGACGAAACATCAACCTCACGATTGAACTTGTCGATAAACCGGGTCAGCTTCAGCAGGTCAGTGAGATTATTGCGTCATGCGGTGCTAATGTCGTTTCTGTTTCCTACGATCACGGAGACACTAACATGGCAATAAACTCATGTTTCCTGAAAATAGCACTTGAGACTCTTAACAGGGGTCAAATTGAAATTATCAGGCAGAAGCTCGGTGAGGCAGGTTTCAGAATAGTAACAGAAAGAGTATAAAAGGGGGATTGATTAATTTGCACAAATTAAGTAAAAAGTTGAAGACTCTGACGGGAATATTATTGTTTACGGTTTTTATAGGTACGGGACATGCTGCTAAATGGAAGGAGCTTGTTTTCACCGATGATGTGAGTTTAGGAATGGCTGAACTTGACCGTTACTGTATGACTCATGATTTCACTGCTAAGGATGTTTTTTGGGCTAACAACATTGAGAGCGCGGACATAAAACCTGGGCAGTCGCTTTATCTTCCTGCGAATCATGCCGACCTCTTAGCCATTTGGCAGAACAGAGGCGCATGGCAGCCCACAGCCCTCGTTCCGGTAACCAGTGCCGCCGCAGCTAAACGCGCAGTACAGTCAGAACCGAAACCCGAACCTAAACCGACTCCTAAACCTGCGCCTATTGAAACCGTAACCGTTCCTCCTGCACCTATCGTTATGCCTGAAGTTAAGGTTAAGACTGAGGAGACTCCCATTGATGATAAGACCGAAGAGGAGCTTATCGCTCAGTTAAGGGAGGAAGTTAAAACTGACGAGAGGAATTTACCGCCTGAACCTGAAACACAGAACAGCGATACTGTTACGGTTACTGATGATGAGAAACTGAATGCTGAAGCTGAGACAGAGACGTTACCCGAACCGAAGCAGGAACTTAAAGCTGAAGAGGCTGAACCCGTTAAACCCGAAAGAGTTGAGACGGCCAAGACCGAAACGATAATTCCCGAAATTAAACCGAAGTCAAAAGCCAAATCGCTTACCATTCCGACGGCAGCACCTAAGGTTTCAAAACGTGATGAGACCCCTCAGAGAGTTATTGCCGACACAGCAAGACCCGATAAAATTCTCACGGGCAAGCAGAGAAAATCAGCAAAGAATGAACTTGCGAGCCTTAACGATCCTATTATCATTCTTTCGCCTAACGGAGACCCTTCAAAAGGCCCTATGAGACTCGTAATTTCGGGCGATAAAGTTGAAGTTGTGCAGTTACCCAAGAACGCAGCCCCTAAGAGACCGAGCATTGCAGACCTTAACAGTTCATTCGGCGTTAATCCGAGCTACCTTCCTCATTACAACTTAACGCCTAAACCCAGAAAAGATCCCTTTGTTTTCAACATGAAAAACATGGGTAATCTCACGGGAAAAATGTTATGGCCTGTTGACGGCAAAATCTCATCGCCATTCGGTAAATGGAGAGGCAGTCACAAACATCAGGGTATAGATATTCCCATGCCTTCAGGCACTCCCATAAGGGCTGCCCGTAACGGTATAGTTTCGCGCACAGGCAACAACTCTACTATGGGTTTCAGGGGTTACGGTAATTTTGTCCTGATGGATCACGGCGACGGTATTCAAACGTTCTACGCGCATTGCCTGAGCGTTGCTGTTATTGAGGGCCAGAGGATAATGCAGGGACAGGTTATCGGCTATGTCGGAAGCACAGGGCGTTCAACGGCTAATCACCTTCATTTCGAGGTCAGAGTCAACAACACTAAGGTAGACCCTGTACCCTATATGGCAGGGAATACACATTTTGCGTCAACAAAACAGGTAAAGTAAAAACAGAAAGGAGCAAATTATAACTTGAACTTTCAGGAAATATATTTCAGGCTGGAAAATTTCTGGTCACGTCAGGGCTGTGTTATTCAGCAGCCTTATGATATTGAGGTCGGTGCAGGAACTATGAATCCTGCTACTGCTCTCAGGGTTTTAGGGCCTGAGCCTTGGAGGGTAGCGTATGTTGAACCTTCGAGGCGGCCTTCAGACGGCCGTTACGGGAAGAATCCTAACCGTCTTCAGCATTACTATCAGTATCAGGTCATCATTAAACCTGCTCCTGCAAACATTCAGGAACTCTATATAGAGAGTCTCGCCAGTCTTGGTATTAATCCCGATGAGCATGACATTAGATTTGTTGAGGACGACTGGGAGAATCCTTCGACAGGAGCATGGGGTTTAGGCTGGGAAGTATGGCTTGACGGAATGGAGATTACACAGTTCACTTACTTCCAGCAGCTTGGCGGTATCGATATGGAGAACGTTCCTGCTGAAATAACTTACGGTATTGAGCGAATAGCAATGTACGTTCAGAAAGCCGACAGTGTTTATGATTTGAACTGGGCCGGGAAAGCTACTTACGGCGATGTATATTTACAGAACGAAATAGAACAGTCCCATTATAATTTTGAGATTGCCGACACTGATATGCTGTTCAAACTTTTCAATATGTATGAGAAAGAGGCAGGCAGAATACTTGATGCAGGGTATGTACTTCCTGCTTATGATTACGTCCTCAAGAGTTCGCATACGTTTAACCTTCTTGACGCAAGGAACGCTATAAGCGTTACGGAAAGAACGGGATATATTTCGAGGGTGAGGGCATTGGCATGCAGGTGCGCTGAGGCTTACAGGAAACAGCGCGAGGAAATGGGCTTCCCCTTAATGGAGAAGTTCGTGAACGTGACAGGTAATTTCTTTGAAGATTAAGAGGTGAATTTTAACATGGCCATAAAAAATGTATTACTCGAAATCGGAACTGAAGAAATACCGTCAAGATTCATACCCGATTCGCTCGCAAGTCTCAGGAAAAATGCAGAGATATTATTCACGTCAGGCCGTTTGACTTTCAGGGACATTAAGACTTACGCGACACCGCGCAGACTTGTTTTAATAGTTACGGGGGTCAGCGATTCACAGACTGAACAGATAGATTTGCTTAAAGGCCCTCCCGTATCGGCAGCTTATGACGATAACGATCAGCCCACCAAAGCAGCCGAAGGTTTTGCCAAAAGCAAGGGCATCAGTGTAGACGAACTCAAAATCAGGGAGATTAACGGCGTAAAGTATATAGCAGCTGAGATAAAACAGGAGAGTAAACCTGCGCTTGATGTTCTCCCCGAAATAATGAAGGGTTTAATTTCTGGCTTAACTTTCCCTAAAAGCATGTACTGGGACAGAACAGGAGTCAGATTCGCAAGACCGGTAAGATGGATTGTAGCAATGGCTGACAATGTGATTATACCGTTTGAGTTCGGAGGGGTTAATTCAGGGCGCAGGACAACGGGACACCGTTTCATGGGTCATAAGGTGATTGATATTGCTGACGCTTCGGAATTTCTTGACGTGCTTTACGACAACAATGTTATTCTGGATCAGGAGAAGAGACTCCAGAAGATGAAGACGGCAATCGCTAATCTTCAGAAAGACCTTGAAGGGAATTTAGAGGTTGAGATGGACGCTGCAATACTTGAAGAGAATCTCTATCTTGTTGAATATCCCGTACCGTTTGCAGGTTCATTCGACAAACGTTATCTTGAGATACCCGAAGAAGTTTTGACGACATCGATGAAGAAAAACCAGAAGTATTTAGCCGTGAGAAACCGCGATAAGGGCGGAAAACTTGCGAATTATTTTGTTGGTGTCAGCAACAATCTTGTTCCCGATATGGGAGTAATCCGCGAAGGAAACGAGAGGGTGTTAAGGGCAAGACTTGAGGACGCAGCATTTTTCTGGGAAGAGGACAGGAAGATACCTTTAGCTTCATACGTTGACCGCCTCAAAAATGTAACGTATCAGGAAAAATTAGGCAGTGTATACGACAAAGTTATGCTCACCCGTAAACTTGCACTCTGGTTCTGCGAACGTTACGGAATGGGTGATATTGCTTCACTTGTTGACAGGGCGGCATACCTGTCGAAAGCCGATTTGGTTACGTCAATGGTCTTCGAGTTCACGGACTTACAGGGAGTAATGGGACGCGAATACGCTAAAAGCGGCGGAGAAGACCCTCGTGTTGCGCTTGCGCTTTACGAACAGTATCTGCCTCTTACAGCAGCAGGAAAGACTCCTACTGATGACGTAGGTGCAGTGCTTGGACTCGCCGAGAGGGTACACGTAATAACTGCCTGCCATAAAGCCGGGCTTGAGGCAACCAGTTCGCAGGACCCTTACGGATTGAGGAGGGCAGCGAGGTGTATAAACGAGATACTTTTTGCGAGGGGCTATAACTTTGACATTAACGAGGCCGTAACTGAGTCATGCAGGATTAACGAAGTCGATGATGAAATGAAGTCAAAAATTCTTGAGTTCATGAGGCAGAGATTACAGGCACAGTTAAGGGAGAAGGGTTACGATGCCGAACTCGTTAATCTTGGGATAGCTGCTGTCGGTAATGTACCTTATCAGGCCGTGAAACTGATAGAGACACTTAATCAGGTGAAGAACGAAGAATGGTTTACGGGTCTGAGTGCTTCAGCATTGAGGGTGAAGAACATTCTGCAGAAGAATGCCAAACATGTTTCGGACGCTGAGCCCGACGAGTCATTAATGAGCATTGAGGCCGAAAAGAATCTTTATGCCGAAGTGATGAGGGTAGCCGAACCTGTGCGTGAGGCAGTGAACGCTTATGACTGGGAAGGTCTTGCGAGAATGCTTGCTGAACTGTCGCCTGTTGTCGCTAAATTTTTTGACGATGTTATGGTTATGGACAAGGATGATGCTGTGAGGGATAACAGGCTTGCGCTTCTGAGGGAGTGCAATAAATTATTCCTTGAGGCCGGAGATTTGAGCGTACTTTCGTAGTATCTACGGGTAATATTTGAAGGTTGAATCGGAAATTGAAGCTCCTCTCTGAGAAACGGGAGGAGCTTTTTGTATTGACAAAACGTGAGTTGGAGATATAATAATCATTCGTGAAATGCGAACAGCGGGGCGTAGCGCAGTCTGGTTAGCGCACCTGCTTTGGGAGCAGGGGGTCGGAAGTCCGAATCTTCTCGCCCCGACCAGAGTGACAATGAAAAAGTATGCGGGAATAGCTCAGTTGGCTAGAGCGATGGCCTTCCAAGCCGTAGGTCGCGGGTTCGAATCCCGTTTCCCGCTCCAGAAGTGCAACAAGGTAACTACGCGCTCTTAGCTCAGCTGGATAGAGCAACGGCCTTCTAAGCCGTAGGCCGCGGGTTCGAATCCTGCAGAGCGCGCCATAATAAAGCAACATGGTGAGTGTAGCGCAATTGGTTAGAGCTTCGGATTGTGGTTCCGGCGGTTGAGGGTTCAAGTCCCTTCACTCACCCCAGTTAGTTACAAGAAGGGAATATGCGTTCTTAGCTCAGCTGGATAGAGCGACAGACTTCGGATCTGTAGGCCGCGGGTTCGAATCCTGCAGGACGCGCCAGTAGTAAAGTAAATTGACAATTATATAATGGACTGTTAGCTCAGTTGGTAGAGCAGCTGACTCTTAATCAGCGGGCCGTGGGTTCGAGTCCCTCACAGTCCACCATTCAATTAATTAATTCGCTCAATCAATCAATCTAATTTCACAAATTCACAAAATTTTTTCCCATTCTTATCTTAAACTTACATGATAGTATAATAGCCTTCGTAAGTCTTTGGCTTAAAATTTTCTATAAAAGGAAGAGTGACTCTAACATGAATAAAATATTATCCGCGCTGTTTCTCGTAATGCTCTTAACATCTAGTGCCTTTTCCGGTCAAGATAATTACCAGGACGGCGAGGTCCTTGTAGTCTTCAAAGCTCCCGAAGGCGTTCATGTCAGTGCTTCGGGTCTAGGCATTGACAGTGATTTACGTGCTTTAGTGACAAGTGCAGCCTCGGACATTGACTCAGAAGTTATTGACGTTTACGAGACCATATCGGAACTTGACGGCAATATATTTGTGTTACTGCGTTCACATAGCAAGACCACACAAGAGTTAATTGACGCTCTAAAGTCCCGTCCTGACGTTGTATCAGTGTCGCCGAATTATAAACTCAGGCAAAAAAGCTTGTCAGCAAGGATAACGCCGAATTGACATAGCCGCAACCGGTCTTGATATTCTCAGCAGATATTCACTTATAGCTTCGGAAGACCCTGCACATAATTGGGGGCTTGCAGCACATGACTTGAAGGCGTATTTGCTTTACTTGTTGCCGGAATTGCTGTAATATTCACAAAGAAACACTAGCTTTAAAGGAGAATTATTTTTATTATGGACATTACGTATTTATTATGGCTTCAGGACTTGCGAAATAGTATGCAGGACGCTTGGACCCCGTTCTTTGAATGGCTCTCGACTTTCGGAACACGCGGAATATTATTCCTGCCTGCTGTTCTTTACTGGTGCATTGACAAGAAAAAGGGCCTCTTCGTCTTTTACTCGCTCAAGATAAGCCACGCAATTAACTCAGTCGTCAAGCTTACAGCCTGCGTCTATCGCCCGTGGGTAAGGGACCCCAGAATCATTCCTGCCGGCGACTCAATTACGACAGCAACGGGCTACTCATTCCCAAGCGGCCACACCATGATGGTGACCCCTATTTATGGTGCCCTCGCATTTTGTGTTAAGAATAAGTTTGTCAGGTTGATTCTGATTTGTGCAATTTTGCTCACCGGCTTTTCACGCAACTATCTGGGAGTTCACACGCCCCAGGACGTTCTTGTAGGGCTGGCACTGGGTTTCATGTCAGTCTATATCGCAAAGTGGGTCTTCGAGTACTTAGACAAGCACCCTGAGAAAGATACGCTCGTAATGATTATCTCGGCATTATTCGGAATTCTCACTCTGGTTTACGTCAGCTTCAAGTCCTACCCAATGGATTACGTTGACGGCAAGTTACTAGTCGACCCCGTCAAGATGACAGTAGACGCATGGGGCGATGCAGGCGGACTTCCCGTGTTAATTCTCGCATGGTATATCGAGAGCAGGTTCGTCAAGTTCACCCCGACAGGAATTAATGCTAAAGGTGTAATTTTGGCAATTATCGGCCTAATCCCGTTATACTGGATAGTCTACAAGGCCAGCAGTCCAATGGCACATTTATTTGGCCCTCATCTGGGTAAATTAGCGCGTCAGATCCTGATATATTTCTATATTATTGTGATTTGGCCGTTTGTCATGAAGTTATTTGCAGCCAAGAAGTCCGCAGAGTAACTTATGAGTGCCTCTTCGCCGTTGTGTGAGGGGGCAGTTTTTTTTTGCGTTAAAGTTTGCCTTACTGAGACCGATAACTAACACGTGAGGGGCAGGGAAGCCTGATAGACAAAGCAAAGGATTGCAGCACACGCGAAAAAAGTTAATTAAATCTTGATAACAACAAATATACGGATATAAATTAAACCGTTTGCAGGAGGCTAATATACAATGAGGATATATCACAACATACCGGCACTCACAGCGTACAACTCGTTAAACTCAACGAACAACGCAATGGAGAAGTCAATTCAGAAGCTCTCAACTGGTCTGAGAATAAACTCGGCAGCAGATGACGCAGCAGGATTTGCAATCAGCGAGAAGATGAGGTCCCAGATAAACGGACTCGAAATCGCAATCCGGAACACTCAGGACGCAACATCAATGCTCCAGACAGCAGAAGGCGCGCTCGGCGAGACGAACTCAATGCTCCAGAGAATGAGGGAGC
>JAFTBA010000247.1 GCA_017458545.1 Synergistaceae bacterium
GGACTCGGTCAGCACTCCGAAGCAATAAGAACTCAGGAGGAGGCAGTGAGAATTAGAACTGAAGTTCTCGGAGAGTCAAACCCGAAGACAATCGAATATCTCGAAAATCTCGCGGAACGTTTCAGGGCAGCAGGCGATCAGGAGAAAGCATCAGAGATTGAAGCAAAAGTGAGGTCTCTGCGTGAAAACTCAAAGTAGTTCGGACGGAGTACCGGCTTTCTTCGTGAAAGCTGGTATACTTTCTGTAAAGTAACTTCAGAAAGGGGGGACAGATTATGGTTAATAATATATCGAATACTACGTCAGATGATATTGCAAGTGCTTTGAAAGTATTTGTACCTCTGATTTCGGAAATAGCGGAATACGCTAACCGCAGAGATTACGAAAACGTGAAAATAAAGCTAAGGGAACTCTTCGGGAAAGAAGAATGCCGAAAACTATTTACGCATTATGATTTTGCGAAATTTACTCTCGGTTACTTCAAGGGAGTAGCTCCTGAAGCGGCAAAAGTCATGCTCGAAAATGAAACAGCAAAGCAATATCTGCAAAATGATATGCAAAAAGCTCTGCAAAAAGCAAAAGTTGCTAAAGTAGAAGACTGATTAATATATCCCCTGATGAAACGTCAGGGGGTATTTTTTTGTCCCCACTGCGGTAAAATACATTCAACTAAAAATTTCCCGAAAAATTTTTCATCAAGGGGGCAACACACAAATGGTCAACCACGAAATTAACAGGCTGATAAATTTTGCACTTTACCACAAGCTGATTACTCCTATGGATATTACTTGGGCTGCTAACTCTTTAATCGGTATACTCGGCATTCACTCGTTTGAACTCGAGAACATCAACGAAACTTTCACTGCTTCACCAGACTCAATACTCGCTAAAATCCTCGACTGGTCTGCTGAAAATAACCTCATCGAAAACACTGAAACTGAACGCGACCTGTTAGACACAGAATTAATGGGAGCATTAACCCCAAGACCTTCGGACGTTATCGCACAGTTCGAGGCGTTAAGGGCAGAGTCTCCCGTAAAAGCTACTGATTACTTCTACAATCTCGGTGTCTCATCTAACTACATACGTTCCGAACGCACCGCTAAAAATATCTGCTGGAAAACTTCAACAGATTTCGGCGAACTCGACATCACAATCAACATGTCTAAACCTGAAAAAGACCCCCGTGACATTGCCAAAGCACGCGCCGTTAAATCATCAGGTTACCCCAAATGCTTATTGTGCCGCGAAAACGAGGGCTTTTACGGCCATCACGGACACCCTGCAAGACAGAACATAAGGTTAATACCCGTTGAGCTTCAGGGCAGACAATGGTACTTCCAGTATTCACCCTACAGCTATTACAACGAACACTGCATCGTTCTCGATGAAAAGCATGTTCCTATGTTGATTTCCCGTGAAACTTTTGAGAATCTCTTCGCGTTCATCGCTAAATTTCCTCATTACTTCGTAGGGTCTAACGCTGACCTTCCTATTGTGGGAGGCTCAATACTTTCACACGATCACTATCAGGGAGGGCGTTACGTCTTCGCAATGGAGCGTGCACCTATCGAAAAAGAATACAGGACTAATTACCCCGAAATCACTGCAGGACGTGTTAAATGGCCCATGTCAGCAATAAGATAACGTTCAAATAATCCTGAGAGGCTTGTTGACCTGGCCGATAAGATTCTTTCGAGGTGGCGCGAATGGACTGATGAAACTGTCGGGATTCTCGCTTACTCTGACGGCGAACCCCATAACACTATTACACCCATTGCGCGAAGACGCGGTGAGGATTACGAAGTTGACCTGGTACTCCGTAACAACAGGACTAGCGAGGAACACCCTTTAGGAATTTTCCACCCTCACGCTGAAGTCCATCACATCAAAAAAGAAAACATCGGCCTCATTGAAGTTATGGGACTGGCTGTGTTACCTGCAAGGCTGAAAGGTGCATTGGAGAAAATATGTTCGGCATGGCTTGAGGGTAAAGAGAGTTTACCGTCAGAACTTGAAGCACATGAAACTTGGTATGAGGGTCTCCGTAAAAAACATAACGGTCTCAGCGGTGAAGGTGAAGTGAGAACTATGCTCCGTGATGAAGTCGGCCATGTGTTTGCACAGGTGTTGACTGACAGCGGAGTTTATAAGAGGACTGCCGAAGGATTAGCGGCGTTCGATAAATTTTCAGAGGAGGTATTAGCGTAATGGATCGGAAGGAATTTTGCAGCTATGTTGGGAACGATGAGCAGGTTTACGGTGTAAGAAGGTTAATCATTGACGAGGGTAACGCCAGAGGAGTCGCAGTCTATCAGGTAACGACTGCAGGAGGACTTGAGTTTGAGGTACTGCCTGATACTGGGCTCGACATCGGTCATCTGCGTTACAAGGGAGTAAACATCAGCTACACGACTAAGAACGGTTACGACTCGCCCGTGAGATTTTTACCTGTGCATGATGAGTTTGGGAGGTATTTTCCCGGCGGAATGTTATTCACATGCGGACTTCTTTCGGCAGGGCCTGAGAACGTTGACGCTGAAGGAATGTTCCATCCGCTGCACGGGAGATTTCACGGATTGAGTGCGAGGGGGCTTTACGGTTACGCGGAAGGTGAGAATATTTTTGTGGGCGGTGAAATCAGAGAGACCATGCAGGGCAAATACTGTTTCAGTGTCAAAAGAAAGTATACTGTTCCCGTATGGGGCAGTGAGCTTACGATTGATGACGAGATCACTAACTTAACGCCCGAACCTGTTGAGTATATGATGCTGTATCATATGAATTTCGGCTGGCCTATGCTTAGTGAGAAAGCTGTGCTTGAGTTCCCCGAAAAGCGCAAGGTTACACCGCGAACCCCTTACGCCGAAAAAGGTTTGTCCAAACAGTGCGAGTTCTGCAAGCCTATTGACGGTGAGGAGGAACAGGTATTTTTCAACGAGATGGAGAGCGAAGCGTTTGCGAGGCTGAGGAATCCTGAGCTGGGGATTACTGCGGAATTGTCATGGTCGCTTGATACTCTGCCGATTCTGGCTCAGTGGAAGAACATGAAGAGCAGCGATTATGTTTTGGGGCTTGAACCGTCAACGTGCTACATAATGGGACGCGAAAGGGAATCTAAAGAGGGCAGAATGATGAGGCTTGAGCCTTTTGGGAGCGTGAGAAATTCGGTGAGGCTGAAATTTTCGGGGAGTGCCAAGTGAAACAGGACATCACTAAGCTGAAGTATTATGACCAGATACAGAAGATGAGCCTTATGGACGATGAACTGATGGCGAAGTGTTTTGCCGGTCATAAGGAGTGTGTTGAGCTGATAATAAGGGTAATTCTGGGACGTGATGATCTTAGAGTGAGATCGTTTCAGGTTCAGAAGACGCTTAAAGGGCTGGGGCGTTCTGTAAGACTGGACATATACGCTGTTGACACTAAAGGCAGGAAGTATAACATTGAGTTTCAGCGTGCCGATAAAGGTGCATCGCCTGAACGTGCGAGATTCAATGCGAGTATGATTGACGTATGCAGTTTGAAGCCGGGTCAGGAGTTTAAGGAACTCCCTGAAGTTTATGTAATTTTCATCACTGAAAATGATGTACTCGGTTACGGGCTTCCGTTGTACACGATTGACAGTACAATTAAGGAGAACGGAAAGCCTTTCAAGAGTGGTTCGCATATAGTTTATGTGAACTGTGAACATCATGACGCTGAGACTGCATTGGGAAA
>JAFTBA010000248.1 GCA_017458545.1 Synergistaceae bacterium
AGACCTTCAACAATTTCAGTGAAACGTTCTGAAATTTTCTCAAGTATCGGATTATAATTTTCCCTGTCCATGTAACTTGCATGACAGAGATAAAGCAAATCGGTTATTCCCACATGTGAATGCGTAGAACCGGGAGCTGATACAACAACATAACGGCGTAAAGGGTCTGAACGGATAATGTCTGCTATCTGCCTTATACTTTTTGAGTCGGCTGCTGCATCTCCGCCTAACCTTGAAACAATCAGACTGCTCATTTTTTTTCACCGGCTTTCTTAATATGACATGTATAAATCCCTAATCTCTAAACGCTGTCCGCTAACCCCTGTTTACGTACTTCGTGTATAGCTATGACTTCATCGAGGAACGTGCTCATTTGGTCGAGAGGAATCATATTAGGCCCGTCACTGAGAGCCTCTTTAGGGTTAGGGTGAGTCTCCGCGAATACAGCATCGATTCCGACGGCAGCGGCAGCCCTTGCCAACGGGAACGCCAAACGGTAATCTCCTCCGCTTGCGCCGCCGAGTCCTCCCGGTCTCTGAACGCTGTGTGTTGCGTCGAACATAACGGGGTAACCGAACTCCCTCATAGTGATTAAGCCTGTCATATCGACAACGAGTCTGTGATAACCCATTGAGGTGCCGCGTTCGCAGAGGATTATGTTATCGTTTCCTGCCTCACGGCATTTAGCGGCGGCGTAAATCATATCTTCAGGGGCGAGGAACTGTGCTTTTTTGATGTTAATGATACGTCCTGTTTTAGCGGCTGCAACAAGCAAATCAGTCTGCCTGCACAAAAACGCAGGTATTTGTATTATGTCGACTACTTCACCGACAGGGGCGGCCTGATTACTCTCGTGAATGTCAGTTAAAACGGGTACGTCTGCTTTGCTTTTGATTTCGGCTAACTGTTCGAGACCTTTTTCGAGTCCCGGACCGCGCCAGGCATGTACAGAAGTTCTGTTAGCTTTGTCGAATGATGCTTTGAAGATGTAGAGAAGCCCTCTTTCATCGCAAAGTCTCTTCATGAACTTAGCGACTCTTAAACCGAGTTCAGGGCTTTCAAGAGAACAGGGCCCCGCAATAACAGCGAGGCTCCCGTTACCGATAAACTTTCCGTCAATATAATATTTTCTTACGCTTGAGGTCAACTTAAAATTTACGCCTTTCCGTCAGAACCGAAGAGCTTAATTTTCTCGCGTACAGTTTCTTTGATTGCCTCGAAACCGGGAGCAAGGAGTTTACGGGGGTCATAGCCTTTGCCTTCGTTGTCTTTGCCTGCCTCAATGTATTTGCGTGTAGCTGCTGCGAAAGCGAGCTGGCATTCAGTATTGACATTGACCTTTGAAACGCCGAGAGTGATAGCTTTCTTGACCATTTCATCGGGAATGCCTGAGCCTCCGTGAAGTACGAGGGGCATTAAGCCTGTTTTCTCCTGAACCGCTGCGAGAGTCTCGAATGAGAGTCCCTTCCAGTTAGCAGGGTATTTGCCGTGAATATTTCCGATACCTGCTGCGAGCATGTCAACGCCTAAGTCAGCGATTCTCTTGCATTCGTTGGGGTCAGCGCATTCGCCCATACCGATGACTCCGTCCTCTTCGCCGCCGATAGCACCGACTTCAGCCTCGATAGTAAGACCGAGCATGTGAGCTGCGTGAGTGAGTTCGACAGTTTTAGCGACGTTCTCGTCAATAGGGAAATGCGAGCCGTCGAACATGATTGAAGTGAAACCTGCTTTGATGCATTTGTACGCGCCCTCGTATGTGCCGTGATCCAAGTGAGTGCAGACGGGTACGGTTATGCCGAACTCTTTGTCCATAGCTTCGACCATAGCCTGAACGGTACGGAAACCGCCCATATATTTTCCTGCGCCTTCAGAGACACCGAGAATGACGGGTGATTTGAGTTCTTCAGCGACCTGAAGGACTGCCTTAGTCCATTCGAGGTTGTTGATGTTGAACTGACCTACTGCGTAATGTCCTGCCTTAGCAGCTGTGAGCATTTCTTTTGCGTTTACTAACATTTTGCTTTTACCCTCCTGAAAAATTTATAGTTAAAAGAATTAACGGAAATCAGACATAATAATTATATAGCATTTTAGCGAATTAGACGGCGTGAATTGCGGAACAATAAAGCACTTGAGATGAAGTATACGAAAATTGACAAAGAAAAAAATGAGTGCAATAATTCTAACAACGCTTAATGCGTTATTATTTAAGAAAGCATCACGGTCGTATAACAGGACGCACGGTCGGAAGTCAGCTTACGTTCATCAGCTTACGTTCATCAGCTTACGTTCATCAGCTTACGTTCATCAGCTTACGTTCATCAGCTTACGTTCATCAGCTTACGTTCATCAGCTTACGTTCATCAGCTTACGTTCAT
>JAFTBA010000249.1 GCA_017458545.1 Synergistaceae bacterium
CATTTCGTGGGGTATATCCGCCTGCATAATCACAGGTCTGTATATTTTCGCACCTTACATCGCTGAACTCTTCAATCAGGACACAGCAGTAGTAGGTTTCGCTGTATTGTTCCTCAGATTAAACAGCCTGTTCGATCCCGTCAACGCTACTAATCAGATTGAGGCAGGTGCTTTAAGGGGTGTAGGTGACTCGCGTACTCCTATGATTATTATGCTGATGTCGTTCGTGGTGTTCAGGCAGATATATTTGTTTATTATTTCGCGTTTGACAGAATCGGTATACTTTATAGCTGTCGGCTATCCTCTCGGCTGGATCGTATGTACTGCGTTAATGACGCTGCACATAAAGCGTTCGGGCTGGGATAAAAAGATAGAGGCTTTACGATAATTTTCAGGAGGTAGAATCTCACATGGGAAGCAAAGTTTTTTTACTGTCATTATTCATGCTGTTGGCTCTCAGTTCATCGGCATGGTCAGAAGTTTACGCTGAGGGCGAAGCGTTAGCGGTCTTCAGCGTTCCCGAAGGTGTCAGCGTTTCAGCTGCTGGTGTCAACGTTGCTGAGTCTATTGCTGCTGAAATAGGTGCGAGCGTTGCCGAAACCTACGAGACGTTATCGGAGATTGAGGGCAAAGTATTCGTCCTAGTCCGTTCGTCAGCAAAATCAACAGAGCAGTTAATCGCCGAACTCAAAGAACGTCCTGACGTAATAGCTGCGTCACCGAACTATTACTTTCACCGTCTCTCAGAGTTTGAGGACGCTGTACTGTACCCTAACGACCCGAGCGCAGATTTATGCTGGGGACTCGAAGCAATACGCGCTCCCGAAGTCTGGGAGAACACTACGGGAAGCCGTAACATTTACGCAGGAGTTGTTGACACGGGAGTTTACAGACACCCTGACCTTGAAGCTAATATCGCTGCAGAGTTAGGACTCAACACTAACACTGTGAGCGGTGAATATGATCTGAGGTTCACGAGCTGGGATGTTGATCTTATCGGTCACGGGACTCATGTTGCAGGTACAATCGGTGCTGTAGGCAACAACGGTATAGGTGTAGCAGGAGTAAACTGGAACGTCAGCATTATACCGTTAAGAGTTTTCGACAATGCAAATTCAACCGAAACGATAAGCCACGAAATGAGAACGTTGAATCACCTTGCTAACCTTCTTCAGAAAAATCCCGAGATGAAAATTGCAGCCGTTAATTTCTCATTAGGCGGTTATCTGCCTATAACACCTGCGGAAATGCAGAATGATGTTTACTACATGGCCTATAAGACTTTGGACTCGCTCAACAAAGTACTGATAGTAGCCGCAGCAGGTAATGAAGGGCTTGAACTTGGAGCCCCTGTTCCGTTTGATCAACCGTCAGGAGGCGAGTTCAAGAAGGGGATGTATGCTTATCCTGCAGGTTTCACGGGACTGAATAACCTGATTGCCGTAGGTGCTGTAGCTTCAAATGATACTGCGCCGTATTTCACGAACTGGGGTAACAGCGTTGATATTGCGGCACCGGGCTTTGGGATTCTCAGCACTTATTCACCTCTTACGATAGGAGAAACACCCAAAATGTATGACACCTTAAACGGCACATCAATGGCAACACCTCACGTTACGGGTGCAGCAGCTCTCCTGATGTCGGCATTCCCCAATGCAACGGCTTCTCAAATCAAAGCTGCACTTCTCGACGGTGCTAACAGGGACAAGAATCCTATTGTTTACCCTTACAGGGGATTTGTTGAGAGACGTGTACAGCGTATGACAGAGAGCATTGATAAAGGTATAGCATCAGGGATTATACCTGCTGTTTCGCGTGATGTTGAGATTGCGAGGATTACCCGTGAAGCTGAAGAACTTTACGCGCCCTATAAGGCTCTTGACGGTGCAGGAAGAGTCTGCAGAACGGGACTGCTTGATGTTAAAGCAGCGTATGACATTCTTGCTGCAAGAGGAACGGGCACAAGCAGATCATCATCATCATCAAACAGCGGCTGCAGAGCAGGAAGTTCAGCAGTGATGTTGACTGTTGTAACGGTGTCAGTGTTCATAATGCTGAGGCGCAGAAAATTCAGCGCATGATATAATTTTCACAACTTTCACGAAGCAAAAGGAGTTGTTTTTTTCACCATGCGTAAATTTTTGGCAGCGTTAATGTTAGTGTTAATGCTCTGCACGGTTGCATCAGCAGACGATGACGTAATCAAAGTCGGAGTCTTCAACTGTCTTACGGGTCAGAACGCTTTCGGCGGTCAGCTCGAACTCGAAGGCACTCAGTTAGCACACACCCTCAATCCCACGATACTCGGCAAAAAAGTCGAACTCGTTATTGTCGATAACAAGTCCGATAAGGTTGAGGCCGCTAACGCCGTAACCCGTCTGATTGAGAACGACAAGGTCAACGCTATAATCGGCACATACGGTTCATCGCTGGCTATGGCAGGCGGAGAGGTTGCAGAGAAAGCAGGTATTCCCGTAATCGGAACGTCATGCACTAATCCTCTTGTTACTGACGGAAAGAAGTTCTATTTCCGCGTTTGCTTTATTGACCCGTTTCAGGGTGCAGGAGCTGCAACATATGCTTTCAGGAATCTGGGTCTCAAGAAAGCAGCTACGCTTGTTGACATGTCGAACGATTACAGCGTAGGACTCGGAAAATTCTTCCGTGACAGTTTCAAGAAAATGGGCGGTGAAATCGTAGCGTCATTGTTCTACCAGTCAGGCGATACCGATTTCACGGCACAGCTTACGGCATTGATTGACGCGAAACCCGACATAGTATTTCTTCCTGCTTATTTCGCGGAAGGTGCTATCGTCCTCAAACAGGCCAAAGAGTTAGGCGCACCGTTCAAGTTCATCGGAGCTGACGCAATGGATAACCCTGAGATAGTAACGCTCGGCGGTGATGCTGTTGAGGGCTTCATGCACACAACGTTTGCGTATGACCCTTCAATGCCCGAAATGAACGATGTAGCAAAGGCATTCACAACCGAATGGAACAAGATTCACCCCGATAAAGCTCCTAACGTCAACTGTGCATTAGGTTACGACTGCTACATAATGCTCAAGGACGCAATCGAACGCGCAGGAAGTGCCGAACCTGCGAAGATTCGTGATGCGCTTGAGACAACGAAGGATCTTCCTACGGTTACTGGAATGACAACGATAAACGCTACTCATGACGCTGAGAAGGACATGGGAATTGTTGAGATTCGTAACGGCAAGAAGACATTTATCGGAATCGTTCAGCCCGAAGTGTAATAGCTTAGGGTTTAGGGATTAGCATTTAGGGATTAGGGAAGGGAAGAGAGTTAATGCCCTTCCCTATTTTTATCTGAAGCACTGCAAAAAAAAACTTTCAGCAAAAATTTTTACATGACTGCCTAAATATTTTTCTCCTGTTTTTTGTTGTGAACAATGCTAAAATTCTATTCAAATTTTAATTTCTATGTGGAAGGGTTGAGAAATATTTGAATCTCAACATATTTGTTCAGCATTTCATTAATGCTTTGAGTCTCGGCTCATTATACGGGCTTGTTGCAGTGGGCTACACAATGGTCTACGGAATTTTGAGACTCATAAACTTTGCTCACGGTGATATTTTCATGCTGGGAGCATATTTCGTTTACTTCGCTACAATCGTTTACCATCTCCCTTGGGCAATAGGCGTTATCCTAGCCGTTATAGGCACAACGATATGCGGACTCCTCGTTGACCGCATAGCCTACAAACCCCTCCGTGAAGCCCCAAGAATCTCCGCACTCATCAGCGCAATAGGTGTGTCATTCTTCATCGAGAATTTCGCGGTTGTAGTCTTCACCGGAATGCCCCGTCCTGTCGTTCAGCCCGCAATACTCATGAAACCTATTGAGTTTTCAGGGGGAGTAAGACTCATACCGTTAGGGATTCTAGTACCTGTTGTAGCGTTCGTTCTTGTCGGAGGATTGATGTGGCTGTTGTACTGCACTAAACCCGGCCTCGCAATGAGGGCAATCTCTTTCGACATTGAGACCACCAGAATGATGGGCGTATCAGTCAACAAAATCATCGCCTTAGCTTTCGGGTTAGGCTCCGCACTCGCTGCCGTCGCAGGAATAATGTGGGCATTGCGTTATCCGCGTGTTGAGCCGTTCATGGGAATGACTCCGGGAATTAAGGCTTTCATCGCTGCAGTCTTCGGCGGAATAGGCTCTGTACCGGGCGCAATGATAGGCGGACTGATACTCGGTTTCGTTGAAATAATGTCGGTAGCATTCTTCCCGATACTTTCAGGGTACAAAGATGCGTTCGCGTTCTTACTGCTCATAATGATACTGCTGTTCAGACCCACAGGACTGTTAGGCGAGAAACTGGAGGACAAAATATAATGAACAGACTGAGAAATTTAATCTTAACGATAATAGCTGTTTTGCTTTTTGCGTTCTTCCTCGACAAAGCACCTACATTCCTCAACGGTTACTGGCAGAGAATACTCAACCTCATAGCAATCAACGCTATATTAGCCCTAAGTCTCAACCTCATTTACGGCATAACAGGTATGTTCTCGCTAGGCCATGCAGGATTTATGGCAATAGGTGCGTATGTCTCAGCACTCTTAGTTCTGACTCCCTCGCAGAAAAATGCTATGTGGATTCTTGAGGACATTTATCCGTGGCTGTTAAACGTTAATGCACCGTTCATAGCGTCAATCATAATTGCAGGACTTGTAGCAGCATTTTTCGGGTTACTGGTAGCACTTCCCGTACTCAGACTCGGAGGCGATTACTTAGGGATTGCAACGTTAGGTTTCGCCGAAATAATACGAATCCTAATCACCAACACTGCAAGACTCACTAACGGTTCTTTAGGCTTAAAGGGTATACCTGCTTATACAACGCTGTTCATGAGCTGGGGGTGTTTGGGCGTAGTGCTTCTGTGTATGGTCTGTATGTTACGCAGCAATTTCGGAGGAGTCCTTAGAGCCGTAAGAGATGACGAAGTAGCTGCAAGAATGATGGGTATCAATACCTTCAGGGTTAAAGTGCTTGCGTTTACGCTCGGGTGTTTCGGAGGAGGCTTAGGAGGCGCGTTAATGGGCAACCTCATAACGACCATTGACCCCCGAATGTTCATGATTACCCAGACATATAATATCTTGATGATAATCGTTGTCGGCGGTTTAGGTTCGGTAACAGGTTCGATAATAGGTTCGGCACTGGTTACAACAATGCTCGAATGGCTGAGGTTCGTTGAGAATCCGATTACTATAGGCAGCATTAACATACCCGGTATACCCGGCATGAGAATGGTAATCTTCTCGCTGCTGCTAATAGTAGTAATCATATTCAGGCGCGAGGGCATTATGGGAATGAGGGAGTTCACTTGGGATATATTCTTCCCTAAGTCAAAGGCTAAACCTAAAACTGAACACTCTGACTCTGATACAGTGCTTGAAGTCCGTAACGTTGTGCTGAAATTCGGAGGGTTATCGGCGATTGAGAATCTTAGCTTTGACATTAAGCGCGGTCAGATTATGGGGTTAATCGGCCCTAACGGTGCAGGCAAAACATCGGCCTTCAATGTCATCAGCGGTTTCTACAAACCCACGTCAGGCACAATAAAATTCATGGGCAAATCAATCGGCGGAATGAGTCCCGATGAAGTATGCCGCGAAGGAATGAGCAGGACGTTCCAGAATATAAGACTTTTCGGCCATGAGACTGTTCTGCAGAACGTAATGATAGGTTCGAGAATACGTCAAAAATATTCATGGTGGATGACATTGGCACCGTTCATATTCACAGACGTAATACGCGAGGATTCAGCGGTTAAGGCAAGAGCGATGGATTTGCTGTCGCAGTTAGGACTCGCAGAGTTTGCGGACGAGAAAGCATCATCACTTCCTTACGGAGCACAGAGAAGACTCGAAATTGCGAGGGCATTGGCGACAAGGCCGAAATTCCTTTTGCTCGATGAACCTGCAGCAGGTATGAATCCTCAGGAGAGTGAAGAATTGTTGCAGTTCATCAGGAGACTGCGCGATGAATTTGACCTGACTATACTGCTGATTGAACACGACATGAAAGTTGTTATGAATGTCTGTGATTACATTCACGTATTGGATCAGGGAGTACATATTGCTGACGGAACGCCTGACGAAATCAAAGCTAATCCGCGAGTTGTTGAGGCATATTTGGGAAAGGGGGCTGCGTAAATGGAAACGATGCTGAAAGTCGGAAAGCTGAACGTTAATTACGGTGCTATCCATGCAGTGCGTGATGTCTCACTCGAAATTAACAGGGGTGAAATAGTAACGTTAATCGGAGCTAACGGTGCCGGGAAATCAAGCGTTATCCGTTCGATAATGGGATTGGTTAAAGCACGCGCAGACGAAATGACATACATATCACCTCGCAACGGCAAGCCCGTAAGTATTCTTGGCCGTCCTGCCGAAGAACATGTGAAGCTGGGAATATCACTCAGTCCCGAAGGAAGAAGAATACTCCCACAGTTGACGGTTGAAGAGAATTTGACGCTCGGAGCATATATCCGTGATGATGTGAAAGGTATAGCTGATGATATGGAGTATGTCTATTCGCTGTTCCCCCGTCTCAAGGAAAGGCACAGGCAGAAAGGCAGTACGCTTTCGGGCGGTGAACAGCAGATGTTAGCTGTCGGAAGGGCATTAATGAGCCGTCCTGATCTGCTGATGCTTGATGAACCGAGCTTAGGATTAGCACCTATATTAGTTGATGAGGTGTTTGCAATTATCCGGGAGATTAACGCTCAGGGAAGGACTATACTGCTTGTTGAACAGAATGCTTTTGCTGCACTGAAGGTTGCGCATAAGGCGTATGTTCTTGAAGTAGGGAGTGTCGGGCTTTCGGGAACCGGCGCGGAACTGCTCAATAATCCGAAGGTCAGGGCTGCGTATTTGGGCGGCTGAGAAATTTTGTCCCTCTCCTCAGAGTTTTGGGGAGAGAGATTTTTTTTATGCTCTGTTTTCTTTACGGAAAGCCCCTGCAATAGCTGATATGCCTTCCGCTACCGTAGTGAAAAGAGATTTTATTCCTGCTACGATTTGAGGCATTGCGA
>JAFTBA010000250.1 GCA_017458545.1 Synergistaceae bacterium
CATCACAGGTCCTCCCTGATACTCCCTGTAAATCCTGTAATTAACAGCCCCAATATAATCCCCGTCAGCGTCATTCGTACTGTAAATCTTAGGCATACACACTGTGTACAGGTACTCGACATCATGAGCAGGTATAATCTCAGTCTTCTCTTCGGGTATTCTCAGCGTCTCAATCACACGTCCCTTTGAGTCGCGCTTCTCTATCTCCCTGTAAACAGTATATGTCCTCTCAGTCTCAGGCACATGCTCTGTCATAAATTCCTGCGTCAGCTCAGTCCGAATAAACGCTGTATACCCCATTTCGGCAGCCCTCTTGAAAAATAACGGGTCATTCACAGAAACATTATCACCGTGAATGAACTTCATATCTTCGATTACAGCGTCAACATTTTTGACTGTTAATGAGCTCCTCCGCCCGAACGCTGAATGAATCCCGTCAACTGTCCACGTGAATATGTCTGCCCTTACTTTTTTCACAGGGGCTAACTGAGTCCCTGCTCTTAGGTCAATCTCGGCAGGCATTACAAAAATCTTCTTCAGCTTCCCGAAATCAACTGAAGGATCCTGCCAGACTTCAACATCACTGCCGCTTGCCGACGAACTCAAAATCATCACTAAAATTATTGCCGCTATTTTCTTTACCGACATCTTCAAATTTAATCCTCCCGTCAAAAAATTTTCCGTTAAATACGTTAAATATTTTACACGCCGTCCCCTATGTGTGCTACAATAACCGTCATAAATTTATACAGACGAAAGGCTGTGCGTAAAATCATGAAAAAATTTATAGTATGCGCTTTACTCATTACTCTCATCGCTGCAATGTCAGCTCCTTCATTCGCTTGGGACGCCGCTAAACAGAAGGCTCTCGGTCAGGATAAGAACAAAATGACATGGTACATCCTCGATTACGGCAAAGACAGTGCTGATGTTCCCTTCGCAGTCTCAAGAAAATACTACACCAATCCCACAATCAAAAATGAGACTATCGAACTGCTCATGTCAAAGTTCGCCCTTTCACCCGAAAAAGCAGGAAGCCTCTACTTCACTGAATACGGCTACGAGTACTCTAAGGACGGAAAACAGTTCGCAGTAACCTACCTCAAGCACTATGACATGCTCGGCAATGAGATTCACGGAACTGTTTACGACGGGTCAACAGAAGCAACAACTAAGACATTCGGCCCCGTTCCTGCAGGTTCAACACCGGCTAAAGCTGCAGCATATGCTGTAGGCAAATCAGCAGCAACACCTGCAAAGAAAGCTGCTCCTGCGAAAAAATCAAGCACAGTACCTGCCAAAAGAGTCGTACGCGCAAAGAAAAGCAAATAATTTCAACTTAGCTTTTTGCTGAAACTCCTTCCGAATTGTAACGGGAGGAGTTTTTTTTATGGATTCGACTGATAGGAAGGGTAATTACGTTTCAATACAAACACCGCTATAAGTGTCCTTATCATAATCACAGTATCAAGCCACAATGTCCAGTTCCTTATGTAATACAGATTCATTTCGGCGCAAATCTTTACGTCGTTTTCAGTGTGTCTGCTTATCTGCCATAAACCTGTTATTCCGGGCTTAACCGTTGAAATTTTCACTGCATTGACACCGTAAACATGTTCGAGGTCATTCTCCTTCAGTGCCTTAGGCCCCGAAAGACTCATCTCTCCCCTCAAAACGTTAAACAGCTGGGGCAGTTCATCAACATATGACCTCCTCAGCGATGCTCCGCCGTCAGAAAGTCCCGATGTCCTGAACTTGTACATCATGAATCTCTTACCCCTCAGTCCCGAACGTTCAAGCTGCGAAAATACCTTCCCTCCGTCAGTCCTCTTTATCCTCCACGCAGCCCAAAGCATAAACGGTGAGAATATTATTACCGCCGTTAATGCCCCTGCGTAATCCGTTAATGTCTTCACAGCCCTGTTCACGGGATTCAATAAGCCCTGAGACGCAGGGATTACAGGCATTCCGTCAACGTCCCTCATTGAAGGCGAGAACGTAGTCAGCATATACATGTCAGGTATGTAGTGAACCTGTCTCACATGAAACTCAACAATATCAAGTATCTCAGTCAGAAGTTTACGCGAAGCCTTTGAGATTGCTACGGCAGCCTCGTCAACTCTTTCAGTCGCACATATAACAGCAAAATCTTCAAGTTTCCCTCTCACTTTAATTCCTTCAACTGTCGTTCCTGCTTTATCAGGATCATCATCGAGAAAGCCCGTTATTTTTCCCAGCGTGAACGGATGAGTGTTTATTTTCTCGGCAAAAATTGTTCCCGTACGTCCTGCTCCTAAAATTATTATGTTTGTTGAAATTATACCGAGCGCAAAGATTAACCTCCTGAACAAATACCTTGAGGCCAAACACAACGGTATGAAGATTATTATTCCCATAGCCAGCGTGAAACGTGAGATGTCAAATTTCTGTGAGTATAAATAAAGAACTATAACCAGAAGAATTAAGACTGATGATTTCAAAACGGCTTTCATTTCGTCCCAGAACATCCATGTCTTGAAACTGTACAGCGAATTGAAATAGAACACTGCAAGCATTGTACCCGTAAAAAATTCCATCACTTCAAAAGTTAATGAACGCGGTGCATGTCCCGAAAGCCATACGGCTATCACTATGTAAAAACTCAAATGATATATCAGTGCGTCAATTACAGCCT
Organism: Synergistaceae bacterium; assembly: GCA_017458545.1. Classification (GTDB taxonomy): domain Bacteria; phylum Synergistota; class Synergistia; order Synergistales; family Aminobacteriaceae; genus JAFUXM01. The sequence goes on from JAFTBA010000250.1 coordinate 2,675, forward strand.
GAAATAATGACGATATTATTCTGTTAAAATTTCTTTGCGGTTTCATGGCGTTAATGATTATGTCATGCCCTTTCCTAAAATTTTTGTTAGTATATCATGAAAGTTCAGGAGGTTTTTTTGATGTCAGCACCTAAAGACGCTCAGGAAAAAAAATATTTAATGATGACAACTCAGCCCGTCAGCAAATTAGTTTTACGCCTCGCAGTCCCATCAATAATTACTATGATGATAACAGCTGTTTATAACATGGCCGATACATTTTACGTTGCAGGAATTGACGTTCAATCACCTGCAGCCGTAGGAATAATATTCTCATATATGGCATTCATTCAGGCAATAGCGTTCTTCTTCGGTCAGGGAAGCGCAAACTATATCTCGCGTGCTTTGGGCGCAAAGGACAGGGATAATGCCGTTCTCGCAGCGTCAACAGGATTCTTCACGGCACTGTTCACTGGAATAACTATAGCTGTCTCAGGATTCATATTCATGGACGATATATTAAGGCTCTTAGGGTCAACAGATACTATTATGCCTTACGCACGCGCTTACTTCAGGTATATATTACTGGGAACGCCTTTCATAATGTCATCGTTCGTGATGAACAATCAAATGAGATTTCAGGGCAACGCTTTAATTTCAATGATGGGCATTACCGCAGGTGCTTTGTTAAACATAATACTTGACCCTGTATTTATATTCGTCCTCAAAATGGGCGTGGCAGGTGCATCGCTTGCAACAATGATTTCACAGATAACAAGTTTCATAATACTCCTTCACCTTTCCGGAAGAGGCGACGGAATACCCTTAAAGCTCTCGAATTTCCGTCCTAAGTTCTGGCATTACAAAGAGATTACCGCAGGAGGCTTACCGTCATTAGGCCGTCAGGGACTCGCAAGCATTTCTATGGCTTACATGAATCAGCTCGCAAGTGTTTACGGTGATACTGCTATTGCCGCACTGTCTATAGTGTTCAGGGTTACCATGTTCGCAACAGCTATAGTGTTAGGGTTCGGACAAGGGTTCCAGCCCGTATGCGGATTCAATTTCGGTGCAGGGAAATTTTCTAGGGTTAAACACGCTTTTTGGTTCAGCGTTGCCGTAACATCAGCTTATTGTGCATTGCTGAGTATAACGGGTTATGTTTTTGCCGAAAAAATTATAGCTTTGTTCAGACCGAATGACTTTGAACTCATAGCACTAGGTGCTGAGGCGTTACGATATGAATGCCTCGTGTATTCAACAATAGGATTCGTAACCGTCAGCAACATGTTCCTCCAGAACACACGTAAAACTATACGCGCAACAACTTTATCAGCATCACGTCAGGGATTCGTTCTTGCATTAGTGCTTTACTTCGGGAGCAGGTTATGGGGATTGAAAGGGATAATTTCAGCACAGCCTATTTCGGACGGGATAACATTTTTGATTTCGATTCCTTTTGCTTACAGCGTGTTACGCGAAATGAACGGGCATGAATGTATAATTACTCCTGAGAATTAATACTGAAGGCAGGGAATTTTACACATAATGCACAAAGTAACAGTTATAGGCGCAGGGGTAAGCGGTCAGGGATTGGCTATACTCGCGCATGATTTGGGATATGAAGTTTTCGTGTCTGAAAAGAAATCCATAAATAACGAAACAAAATCACTCTTCACAAAAAATAATATAACCTTTGAGGAAGGACATTCCGAAAAAGTTTTTGACTGCAATGAGATTCTCATAAGTTCGGGAATACCTCCTCAGTCAGAAATCTTACTGTCAGCAGAAAATAAAGGCGTTAAGCTCACAGGTGAACTCGATTTCGTACTTCCTCACATCAAAACAAATCACCTCGTCTGTGTTACAGGCAGTAACGGCAAAAGCACAGTTACTTCACTCATAGGCCATGTGCTTAACCGCGCAGGACTCAAAGCAGGTACAGGAGGTAATCTAGGAACAGCCTCATCAGTTTTCACACGTGAAAATTTTGACGCTGTTGTCCTCGAACTTAGCAGCTTCCAGTTAGCGAGAGCGACACGTAATTTAGGTGCTGAGGTAGGAATAATAACTAACCTTGCACCGGATCATATCGACTGGCACGGAAGCTATGAGAATTATGTTGAGGCCAAGTCGAGAGTCTTAAAGCTGAGAGCCGCTGAGGGCTGGGGAATAATTCAGGACAGGGATTATGACATTCTCAGACCGTCAGGAAAAATTATCACCCTCAGTTGGGACGAAACGACTCATCATGATGTTACAGGACATATTTTCATGGCCGATGACAGAGCATTGCTTACCCTCAACGGCAAAACATCAACGCTGTTCAGTTACACAGATACGACTCTGATAGGCTCTCACAATCTTGAGAACACTGCTATGACTCTCTGTGCCGTTAAACTTTTGGGAGTCGAAATTAACGGCAGAACAAAATATTTGCTTGAGGGTTTCAGACCGTTGCCCCACAGGTGCGAGGACGCAGGTATGATTGACGGAGTGCAGTACATTGACGACAGCAAAGGCACTAACGTTGCAGCAACAGTTACGGCAATGAGGTGCATTAAGGGACGCAAAGTAATCATTCTCGGAGGTCAGGGGAAAGGTGAGGATTACGCGCCTTTGGCCGAAGCCGTTAAGAGTGAGTGCGATTACGCTGTTTTAATCGGCGAGGAAGCCGGGAAGATTCAGGAGGCATTAGAGCGCGGAGGGTTCAGGAATTTCCGCAGGGCCTCAACAATGGAGGAAGCCGTAAACATTTCTCAGTCCCTCGCTGAACCGGGAATGGTCGTATTGCTTTCACCTGCCTGTACGAGCTGGGATATGTATAAATCCTATAAGGCACGCGGTGAACATTTCTGCAAAATCGTCCGCGAAAAATCAGAACAAGCTAAATCATAATGGAAATAATCATACCGTTAATACTAAGCGGCTGCGGACTCGTAATGATTTCGTCATTGTCACTGCGTAACAGCATGGCAGGAGGCAACCCGTATGTTGCGCCGTTAAGACAGTTTCAGTTTATCGGAATGGGTCTGACGTTAATGATGATATGTTTAGCGTGGTCAAGCTCATCAGTCAGAAAAAACAGCGGAAAATTATTTGCACTGGCATTTTTCCTGTTAGTGATAACCGCAATACCAGGTATAGGAATCAAAGTAGGCGGTGCAAGACGATGGCTTAATCTTGCGGTAATAAGATTCCAGCCGTTAGAGCTTGCTTTGTTCGCAGTGCCTATATTCATGGCTGACCGTCTCACAGATGAGAACAGTATCGCTAACAGGGGTAATTTCCAGTCATTTGTACGTCCTACATTGATGGTTATATTGATGATGGGTATACCGTTAATGCTGCAGCCTAATTTAGGCGGAACAATTATCGTAACGGCTATATGCTTCGTAATGCACATTGAGCGCAAGGGATGGAAATATCCTGTATGGGGATTTATTCTTGCTGTTGCGGCTGTAGTTGTACTGATAATGATTGCACCTTACAGAATGAGAAGGTTTAATGCGTTTTGGGATCCCTGGTCTGATCCTCATAACACGGGTTTCCAGATAATACAGGGTCTCGTTGCTTTCGCTAACGGCTCATTAACAGGAGTCGGAATAGGAAAGGGATTACAGGAGGAAAGATATTTGCCTGAAGGAGATACGGACTATATATTTCCTGCGATAGGGGAGGAGTTCGGATTAGTAGGGACTATGTTTCTGCTGATAATGTATGCGTTATGGACTTGGAAAGTGTATCACATTTACAGGGATGCTAAAACGCCTTTCACAAAATCGCTTGCATTAGGATTAACGGCTTCAGTTATATTTCCTATGTTCGTAAACGTTGCAGGAGTAACAAAATTAATGCCGTTAAGCGGAATACCTATGCCGTTCATAAGTTCAGGAGGAAGCTCAATGATATTCATGTGGGCTAAAGTTGGACTGTTAATGTCAATAAAAATGGAGAACAACCAATAATGTCAAAAAAAATACTGATAGCTTCAGGCGGAACAGGAGGACATATATTTCCTGCAATAGTATTCGGGAAAGGCCTTCAGGATAAGGGTAATACTGTGTCATGGCTTTGCGGTTCGAGGGAACTTGAAGGAGTGATTTACCGTTCAGCAGGGATTGAGCCCGTAGTGCTGCCGTTATCGGGGTCGCCTATGGGAACGAGGTCAGTAACAAAAATATTAACGCGCATATCCGATGTCTTCAAATCAATCTCAATGACTGCGAAATACATTAAGGAGTTCAAACCTGATGAGATATATTTGTTCGGAGGGTATATATCGTTTGCACCGTTAATTGTTGCTAAGGTCAAGGGCATTCCGGTAACGCTGCACGAACAAAACGCCGTTGCAGGAAGAGTAACACGAATGGCCTCGAAAATGAGAGCGAAAATCATAACGGGCTGGCCTGTTTGCGAGGGGATAAAGGATTTTGAGTACACCGGTACACCCGTGAGAGACCCCGTGAGAATGACTAGAGATGAGGCATTGAGGACACTGGGAGTAGAAGTGCGTGAGGGTACGAAAGTCGTAGGGGTCGCAGGAGGGTCATTAGGGAGCGGACCATTGAGCGAAATTTTGAGGGAAACAGCGAAGTTATGCCCTGAGTTTGAGTTTGTGTTTCTGTCGTCGAAGGATAAACATGATGAGGGTAACGCGCATTTTCTGCCGCCGCAATGGGATATGAATCCGTTTTATTCTGCGTGCGATGTGTTAGTGTGCAGGTCCGGAGGGTCAACGCTTTCGGAGGCTATGAAGTGGGGAATGCCTACCGTAACAATTCCGTGGCCGAGAGCAATGGATAATCATCAGGCCAAGAACGCTGCAGAGTTCGTGAAACTTTTTGAGGACGGACGGATATTTGATGAGAATGACAGCCCTGAGAGGTTAGCCGAAATGATAAGGAGTATTAACGAAGAATGACACAGATTGAACGCATTACGTATATGGAGAAGTGCCTTGATGACGGTTTGAGGGCAGTTAAGGAAATGTCGCGTGCGCTCTCGGAATATCGGAGGGTTCAGAGTGAATTGAGAGAGCTTGCAGGGTATTACGGGAGCGAGGAATGGAGGAAGGATTTTGAGGACGATGAGAAGGGGAAACTGCCGAAGGATTTGAAACGCGGAGTGCTGAGTGAGGACGCTGTGTATAACCTCTTGAGTGAGAATAAGGAATTGCAGAGGGAAATTCTCAACTTTGGAACGTAATCGTTATTATTCATGTTATCACCTTGCGAGAAGCCAAACGGTAAACAGACCTGCAAAAATCCATGCGCATGAAATGGAAATAATCATCGTCCAAAAATCACGGCGTAATTTTTTGTGCCACTCTTCATATGACAAATCAGGATACCTGCGTTTAAGTTTGTTACGAATAGACATGAATACCACCTCATATAATATAATAAAGTAACGTAAAAAATTATCATTTATGAAAATAATATACATAAAATATGCTAACAGTAAAAGGCTTCATACATGTTATAATTCTCACTAACAAAATTTTCACAAAATACAGTTACAAAAAATATATATTCATTTTCACAGGAGGTATTGTCCCTATGATGAGAAAAATTTTTGCTTTGCTTCTCGTCCTTTCGTTCGTTTCCTTAATGCCTGCGTTCGGTGCCGATTACCCTGCACAGAACATTACCGGAGTCGTTCAGTGGGGAGCCGGCGGCGGAACTGACTCGCTCATGCGTCCGCTCTCCGCAATCGCTGAACAGACACTCGGAAAATCAATCATCATTCAGAACATGACAGGCGCAACAGGCTCAATCGCTACTCAGTATGTTTTTGACGCACCTGCTGACGGTTACACCCTCCTCATGGGCGCTGAAAACCCTGCACTCTATGACATCCTCGAAATCTCTGAACTCACCTACAGCAATTTCGACTGCGTTTACCTCATCGGTGATGAAGTCGTCGGCATAGTTGTAGGCAAAAATTCTCCCTACAAATCTTTCAAGGAAATCATTGACGCTGCACTCAAAGCCCCGTGGACTATCAAAATTTCAACAACCGGTACAGGCGGACTCCCTTGGGAAGTCGGAGCGTTCATCACTGACATAACAGGCGCAATGTTCAATCAGATTCCTTACGACAGCGATGCCTCCGCTAAAACTGCCGTAATGAACGGCGAATGCGATTTCACCGTCTGCAAAGTTCAGTCAGGTATTGAGGACTGGAAAGCAGGAGACCTCAAATTCCTCTGCATGCTGTCAACAAAGAAAGTCAACGTCATGCCCGATGTACCCCTCGTAACTGCCGAATATCCCGACTTCGCTAAATATCTTCCTTGGGGACCTTTCTATGGCGTATTCGTTAAGAAAGGTACTGACCCTGCAATTTGCGCAAAACTCTCAGAGGCTTTCACTAAGGCAGGCCCTCAGGAAAGTTATCAGAAAGTACTCGCTAACTTCAACATTAATTTCTTGGGTTACAGCGGTGAAGAAGCCGACAAATTCATCTCGGCTTGGCGCGAGAACACTGTAAACGCTCTCAAAAATTCAGGCGCGTTAGATTAGCAGTCAAAAAAATATCCCCCTGAGTCATTTCGGGGGGTCAAATTTTTTTCTGAAGAGGTGAAAAATCATATGGCGGATTTAGACAAAACAACAGTGCAAAAACAAAATGACGAATATCCCGATTTGAATCCCGCTCTTGAAGTTGATACCGATGACATGATAGTCGTTAAAGAACATTCGCTTGAAGCAGGCGAAAAAGTATTCTCGTTCATACTGCTCATTGTCGGAGTTATCGCGCTGAAACTGTCGGTTGATTTGTGGTTTAGCATTTCGCTCAGAAGAGGACCTAGAATCGCTTCTGCTGCTGCAGTTCCTGTGTTCGTCAGCGCATTATGGGTACTTATGTCATTATGGACGGTAATCGAAAACTTCAAACTCACTACACCGCTCTCAAAAGTAAAAGGAGTCGGCGAGAAAATAATGAAGGCTCTCGCTTACGCACTGCCCCTCAACGTAATAATAATGCTCGCTCTTATTGTCGCTTACTGTGTAGCACTCGTTGAGGGAGTCAGTTTTTACATCGCTACTCCTGCATTCCTGTATATATCAATGTGCTACTTAATGCGCAAAGATTACCTGAAAAATATTTTGTGGACAGGCATTGTTATGGCTTTCATCGTTCTTGTCTTCAGAATGTTATTCAGCGTTGTGTTCCCATAAAAGGAGGCGTATTTTCTCATGGAAGCATTATCACACATGGCCGTATTACTTCGTGAACCTTGGCTCATTGCTCTTATAGCTGCAGGAACTTGTGCAGGTATTTACGTAGGAGCAATACCGGGACTCTCAGGGACAATGGCAGTCTCGCTCTTAGTGTCGTTCACTTTCGGCTGGGAACAGCATTCAGCATTAGCCGTTATGGTCGGAGTGTATGTAGGCTCAGTGTTCGGCGGTTCAAGGTCCGCAATACTCCTCAATATCCCGGGAGCACCTGCAGCAGTAGCAACAGCCTTAGACGGTTACGCCCTCGCTAAACAGGGGCGTGCAGGTGAAGCAATGGGACTCGCTACAAGCCAGTCAGTTATAGGTACATTGCTCGGAGTCCTCGCTCTCGCAACATGCGCTCCTCTGGTCGCTAATATTGCCCGTAACTTTCACTCGATAGATTACCTCATGCTCTCGTTGATGGGCCTGATGATGGTAGGGTCATTATCAGGGCGTTCAGTCAGATTCGGACTCGTTGCAGGGTGTATAGGAATATTCTTAGGGTGCGTAGGCGTTGACGGCCAAACTGCTGTCAAACGTTTCACCTTCAACATAGTATACCTTAACAGCGGAGTCGATTACGTTGTCGCAATGATAGGACTGTTCGGAGCGTCTGAAGCGTTGAGCCAGATAACAGACATGAAAGCTACTCCCGTTAAACAGAAAGTCGACAAAATTTTACCGTCATGGGCTGAGTCAATGAGGTATTTAGGACTCACAATAAAGTCGTCAATAATCGGAGTACTTGTAGGAGCACTGCCCGGAGCAGGAGGAGATATTGCCGCTCTGTTGAGCTACGATCAGGCGAAAAGGAGCGTCCGTAAACCCTCAGCACCTTTCGGCAAAGGAGCAGTTGAAGGAATCATTGCCCCCGAGTCAGCAAACAATGCCGCAATAGGAGGAGCATTTATCCCTATGCTTACGCTTGGGATTCCCGGCGATGCTGTTACGGCAGTACTCATAAGCGCATTAACGATACAGGGCTTGAGACCGGGACCTAATTTGATTTCGCAGACCCCCGATTTGTTCTGGCTGATTGTTGCAAGTTTGCTTGTTGCGTCATTCTTCCTGTTAGTGTTCGGGCTTACGGGGATTAAGGCATTCACGAAAATTGTCGAAGTCCCTAAAGGAATCTTAATGCCTACAATATTGATACTGTCGGTTATAGGCGCTTATGCCATCCGTAACAGCGTCTATGATATTCTGTGGATGTTCGGTTTCGGAATAATAGGTTACTTCCTCAAACGCTTCAATTACCCTATAGCACCTATCGTTCTCGGAGTAATACTGACCAGATTATGCGAAGAAAATTACAGAAGAGGCGTTATGCTTCAGGGCGGTTCCGTAATGGGAATGTTAGGGAGCATTTTCACCAGCTATATATCAATAGCACTGTTCGTGTTACTTGTTGTGCTTTTCGTGACCCAGACTGAAAGCTACAAGCACTGGCAGGCTAAAAGACGCAGTGAAGACAAGTAAGTCAGCAAAAAAACAACTAAATCATTCCTTCTGTTTGAAACACGGCAGAAGGAATTTTTTTATCCCCTGATATAATACTTTCAATCCACAACAAATTGCTTCACGGGAGATGAACACTATATGAGGGGAAACATTGCGCTTTTAGTTTTGGTACTCTGGCCTATGCTCGGAGGGGTAATATCATATTACGCAGGGAAGAAAAACAGAGCAGTCCGCGATTATACTGCTGACATTGTATGTATCATTGAGCTTATAGGAGTACTGTTATGCAGGAATTTAACGGGTACTGAATTAATCATACCTGGTGTTTGCGGATTAGGGTTGAAATTTTCGCTTGACGGCTTCAGATTCGCATACGCATTAATCATAGCGTTCATGTGGACTGTAACAACAATATTTTCACGCGAATACTTACAGCATCATCATAACCGTAACAGGTATTACCTTTACGTTCTTATGACATTCGGCTCAATAATGGGAGTGTTCATTTCGGGGAGTCTTTATACAACGTTTATATTCTTTGAAATGATGTCGCTGTTCTCCTACATAATGGTCGTTCAGGACGAAACACCCGATGCCCAGAGAGCAGCACAAACTTACCTCGCAATCGCAATCATAGGCGGTCTCGTTACATTAACAGGATTAATACTGCTCTACAATTACACGGGAACTCTGGACATTGAGGAACTCGCTAAGTTTAAGTTACAGGATAAATCACCGCTGTATGTTCCGGGCTTCTTAGTGTTCACAGGGTTCGCTGCTAAAGCTGCTATTTTCCCTTCACACATATGGTTACCGACCGCTCACACAGCAGCTCCTGCACCTTCAAGCGCATTGCTTTCGGGACTCCTCACTAAGTCGGGGCTTTTCGGAATAATCGTATTGAGTTCGGGAATATTCCTTCACGATTCG